>NZ_JBJNRJ010000038.1:0-48543 GCF_046233715.1 Trujillonella humicola
ACAGTGCCGCCGGGAACCTGTCACCAATCACCTACGAGACGACCGCGCTCGACCGAGCAGCGGCATAGGGAAGCCCTCCACGATCTCGGGGGAACCACAAGCCCAATTCCGTCGGTGGATCAGGGTTGAGGCAGTGGCGGGAGGCGTTCCTGGCCTACTTCGACACCGGCCGCGCCAGTAACGACGGCACCGAAGCCGTCAACGGCCTCATCGACCTCCACCGGCGGGTCGCCCGCGCCTTCCGCAAGCGCGAGAACTACCGCCTACGCATGCTCCTCATCGCCGGCGGACTGACCAGCCCGACCTCAAGTAAGAAGAGCCGCCGAAGGCCCTATCTTTCTGCGAGCACCCAGCCGGTTCGCTCAAGTCGCTGGTGCGGAACCATGCTGAACGGCTCGGGGGCAACCACCGTGTCGGGGGCTCGGTGGCGCAGTGACGCCGCCCACCAAGAGAACGTGCTCCCGGAGAGCACGAGGAAGTCATGACGTGCGAGCCGCACCAAATCCGCGCTGGCGGATCCGGGCACGACGAACCGCGCGTTCCCGAGCCCCATCTCCCGGCGACACCAGTCGGGATCGTCCGAGTAGACGGCGATCGGCGTGTCCTCGGCCAGCCCGTTGACCTCGCGGAGCCGCCGGAGCGCGCGCGGGTAGTAGGAGGGATCCAAGATGGACACGTGGTGAACCATGTCGCCGCGCCGAATGTGCACTGCGATCGGCTCCACCTCCTCATCTTCGTTCCAATCGACTCCGATCTCCGCCCGGACGTCCTCCAGCACCTCCTCCACGACCCGAGGGTGCTGCCAGTAGCCGTAGTACCAACGCGGGGCGCTCAGCTCTACCAGCCCGGGAAACCGCGGCGGCCCCGCCGCGGGGTCGCCTTCCGTGAAGATCTCTCGCGGGCCACGCAGTGATCGGCATGCGCGGGCCAGCCAATCATGCCTATATCCCGGATGAGGAAGAAGCCCCGCGAAGCCATCCGGCCGGACTCGATGGAGCCCGAACTCTGACAGGCTAAGGGCCTCGGGGCGCCCCCGGTAGGCGCTGAGGTCGAGCCGAGAAGGGCAACCGGTCCGCTTCTGCAACCACAGCGCGAACGAGTACTGAAATAGCTGGTTGCCGAGACCGCCCCGCAGGCCGATGATATTCGCTCTAGTGAGGCTGAGGAGCGCGTTCGGGCTCATCGTCATCCCTTCAAGTCCGGGAACCACGGGAGCACGACGGACTCGTGACCCTTCGTCACTTCACCAGCCCGTATGACCGGGCGAGAACCAGCGGAGGCAGTACTCGCCGCCGATGCCAGAGCGCGGTGCTTCCAAGGACCAGCAAGGCGGCTCCGCCGACCACGGACCAGGGTGCCGAGTCCAGGAGGGCCGGGATCCTGATCACGAAAACACACGTGAGCGCAACAACGCCAGCAAAGGCCGCCACCCCGAGGTAGTGAGTTGCCACTCGCTTCGCCTCCACAAGCCCTGCTCTGACGCACATCACCACATGGAAGACGTGCATACCCAGCAGGCCGGCGAGGATCCCCACCAGGAAATACGTGGGAGTGCCGAGGGACACTGCGAGGACCGCGCCTATCACGTTGACCACGATGGCGATCGCGTGCCCCGTCCACACCCAGCGAAAGCGGCCCAGAGCTTCGAGCCCGGACACCAAGAGGAAGACGACTGCCTGGATCCCCCCGATCATCGCCAACCACGGAGCGAATCGTCCTGCCTGCTCCCATCCCTCGCCGAGCACGAGGGGAATGGCGACGGGTGAGACGACGGCGACGGCCGCGCCCAGGGGCAAGCAGATCCAGGCGATGACGCCGATCAGGTCCGACCACACGCGGGCCGTTCGACTGTGACCACCGATGTCGTGGCGAAACTCGGGGTAAACAGCCTGGATTAGTGCCGCCTGCAGTTGGTAGAAGGGCGTGGTCGTCAACGCCTCCGCGCGGTTCCAGTTGCCGAGCGCCACCGGCCCGAATGCCTGGGAAACGCCGATTTTGCCGACGTTACCAGCCGTGTAAGAGAGCACTCCTGAGAACGCTGTCTTTCCGCTGAACTTGACGTCTCGGAGAACGGTTCCAAACGTGGTACGCCCACGGAACCCATCGCGTGCGATGCCCAACGTCGTGACGACGATGATGAATTGGGCGACGATCGCCGCGATCGCCAAGGACGCTGCCCACCTCGTCACAGCGACGACGACCACGCCGACCGCCATGCCGGCCGCGTTGCCGAAGAACGTCACAACCGCCAGGACGCGGAAGCGTCCAAGTCGGAGGAGCAGTCCGGTCCCCAACGCAAACAAGGGGGCCAGGAACGACGTTATGGCCAGGAGGCGCACCATCCCGGCGACGTCTGGCAACCCCCACAGCCTGGCCCACCCCGGTGCCGTCAGGATCAAGACGACAGCCGCGATGATCCCGACGCCTCCTGCATAGATCAGTAGCCCTCGCAGGCGAGACTCGTGAAGGGTCTGCATCCTGCCGACTATTTGAGGGAGACCCGCGGTCGCCAGTAGGTTGATGAGCGCCGCGCTCGTGACCGCGGCACCGAAGACGCCGAAGGCTTCAGCGCCGACTAGGCGGGACGTGACAGCTGCGTAGGCCACCTGGACGATGACCGTCGCAATCTGTGCCGCGTAGTTCCACAGCGCCCCCTTGGCGACGACCTTGGCGGTCGGCGCGGAAGGCGGACGGTCGCCGTCGGCCTGTTGCACGAACGTCATTGCGCGCAGCCACTGTGCGCGAACGACGACGGACACCCCAGCGGACGGGCGGCTCGCAGATCCGGATAGCGCAACTGAGGCGCCTCCTCACCGTCACCACGGGAACCGGTGAGGAAGGCGTGTCCGGCTGCGCCCCCGGGCCCGTCGACATACGAGGACTCCATGCTCAATTGGCCCGCCGAGATTCTCGTCGGACACGAAGACGGCGCTCGATCGGCGCCTCCACGAACTTGTGCAGGAGTCCCGAGACAACGATCGAGGAGCCGATGACGACTATGATCACGACCAGTCGCACCTGGTTGACCCAATTGTCCGGCGACATGTCTTCCAGGACCATGATAATGGGGTAATGCGCCAGGTATAGACCGAAGGACCATCTCCCCAGCGTGACGATTTCCGCCCTGCTGAAATGACTGCCCTCCTCTGCACGATCGCATTGAGCGGCGGCGATGATGAGCCAGGCGAACAGTGGAACCAGAGCGAGTGAGGCGAAATGCGTCGGAATGCCAGCAGGGAGGACGCCCTCGAAGATGCCGAGACCTTCGACTAGCAGGACGTGCAGGGTGGCAATAAGGACTAGACCGGCGACGACCGCCGCTACCGCCCATCTTAAACTTGGCACCCTCGACAGGCCTGACCTCATCAGCGCCGCGAGCGCAATTCCGAACACAAACTCCCAGATGCGATACACAGGGTTGATATACAGATATGTGACGGTGGTTCCCTGTGGGAGTAGGACGTGCATAGCCAGGGTCCCCATGGCGACACCCACGACCGCGAGGGGAATGGCGCGGATCAGGAAGTCCTTTGAGCGACGCAGCACCCGAGGTGCGAGGAAGGGGAATGCGGCATAAAAGAATGCCTCGTCGGACAGGGACCAGGACGGTCCATTCATGGCGAAGTACACGTCCGGGTCGGGACTCCAACTCTGAATCAACAGCAGGGCCGCGAGCGCAGCCGGGACGGACACGGACTCGTCGCCGGCGAGGATGATGAGGCCAGCCCCGAGCCAGGTCAGAGCATGCAACGGATAGACGCGCGCAAACCTGTTCCTCCAGAAGTGGTGGGCACCCTGCCGTTCGTCGCGAGACCAGGTCAGCACGAAGCCGGACAGGATGAAGAAAAAGCTTACGCCAACGCCTCCGAGCGAGAAGGCCTTGGTAAGCCAAGCGCCCGGAAAGAGAGCAGCGAGAGTGTGGTCGATAACCACGATGAGCGCGGCATAGAATCGGAGTCCAGTGAGTGAATCAAGACGCACCGCGTGTCTCGAGACTGCGACGGGTGCGACTTGATCCGCTGGCCGGCGGTTGCGATCGAGCGATACAGGAGGATCCGCCATCATGCCGGCACGTCCCGCATGGCCATTCGATCGGACGCGATGTCAGCGACCCGCCACGCCCACCGGGACTCCCTCGACCACGAAAGGCCACGCGATCGGCAGAAGAAGGGCATTCGAGGATGGCGTTCAGTCCTTGCCTGCTGCACCCCGTCTGCCATGAGCGCGAAGACTAGGGCACGGGGAGAGTCGGCGGAACTCCTCATCGACGCTCTCATCCGAAGGAGCGGCGGATGGAGATGTCACACCCCTCACCACCACTCCCCGAGGTGGATGGCGCCCCAAGTGGAGCCAGCCAACGACCGGCCTGATGTCAATCGCCTGCTCGCGACTTGTGCAACCATTCAACACTTTTCCATGACGGAACGTCACGCCGCGATGTATACGCGGACCCAGTCGACCTCGTACTCGACGCGCTCGGGCGTCGTCGCATCGATGGTGTCGTGCCAACCGGACGACGACCGCCAAGCGTCCAGCTGCAGAGCCAGGTGCATCGAGGTCTGCGGGACAACGGCGGCGTCCTCCACGGTCGCCCATACCGAACCATCCATTGTGTAGCGCAGGGCGTCTGGGCTCCACTCGACACCCCAGGTGTGCCACTCGTTGAGGTCCGCCGCGACTGTCTCGTGAAGCATCCGGTCATCGACGCCATAGTGCACGGTTGCCGTGTTGAGAACACGCGGGCTCTGCGCGTTTTCGAGGAAGTTCACCTCCGGTGGCCAGGATCCGTCGTCAGGCCAGAGCAGCGCGTTCACGCTGATTCCGGCACCGTCCTGCACGCGCGCCCGAACCTCCCACTTGCCGTATGTCTGCCCCTGCCTCATGGCAAGCCCACCGGTCACATACCTCCCGTACTCCGGGAATGCGGCGATCGTAAGCACGCCGTCGGACACGGTGACATGGTTCGGCCGATAAAGTTCACCAGTCGCACCGGAGGTAGCCCAATAGTTGTGCCAGACGGCGTCATCCAGGGTTGACTCGAAGTCCTCCGCGAATGTGAGCACCCAGACCGGGGTGGGTTCGTTGGCTGCGACGGATGTCTCATCCTGAGAGGAAGACGGGGGCGGCACGGATGCGCTTTCGCCGACGGTCGATTCCGGAGCCGGCAACGTGGGGAGAGTTCCGCGACCCGGCGATCCTGGCGCCCTGACCTTCGACTCGCGGGCCAGCGACTGCGCGGTGGGGGGGCCAGCCGCCTGCGGGGGGCGCTGATCCTGGGGCGTCGCCCGGCTTTGGGTCGACTGCTCGAGTGATCCATCCACGGGACTCGACACGGGGCCGACGAGGAGCAGGCTGCCGACGAGCAGGACGAGGATCACGCATACCTGAGTCGCCCGACGCACGTCCCCCAGCTTGGCACTCAAGGCGGCTACACGTGCGCACAGCGTGATGTTTGGGGCGAGTGATGTGCTCGAGTCCGCTTCGGTGGTATCACCACGGCGAGCGCTGCGACTCCCAGTCCCACATCCGCACTTCGCCGGCGGTGCCGAGTCGGACGTCGTGGCAGCGGCGGGCTTGGCTCGAGCCTGGTGTCTGCGGCGCCGGCGAGACCAGCTCAACTCGTGTTCGGGGTGGCGCAGCGGGCGCCAGACCAGGCAGGTCATGAAATGGCGAATCTTGGGAAGGGATAGCGCCGTGAGCTCGCCGGGCAGGTCCGGGTCTGCCTATCTTGCCCTTGGTGGCGGCGCGGGTGACGATCAGGAAGCCGAGGGTGATGTGCTGGTACCGGGCGTCGTAGCGGCAGACCTGGTAGTGGTCCGGGCCCACTTCGCCCTTGCCGGTCTCGAAGGTCTCTTTGATTGCTCAGCAGCGTCCGGCGACGCGACCTAGTCGGCCAGCGAGGCCTGCGCCGGGCAGAAGCACAGGTGTTGGGCAAGTTCGCTGATGGACAGGCGGCGGCGGACCAGCAGCCAGTACCGGCCGGTCGGGGGACGAGAGGCGGATGGGGATCAGCATCCGCCGTAGATTCGCGGGCGCTTGCCGCGCCGGCCGGCCGAGAAGCGCCGCCACTGTTCCTCGGGGACGGTGGCCAAGAGCGCGTCGACCCGGGTATCGACCGAGCGGCCGGTGACGGGGTGTACGGGCAGCTCTCCCGGGCTGCGGCTTCCCTGGGGGGCGTGGCATGTCCTACGTACTCGCCGTCTCGGTCAACCAACACGTATCGCCACTATCCAGTGGCCGCGGCAACCCACGCCTACCTACGCCGACGAGGCACCCCGCGACGATCCCGAACACGGTCGAACACATGGCCCACCGCCGCGCCAGAGCCAGGGCGGCCGGCCCCCGTGTGCGACCGGGACCGCTACCGGCAGCGGCACATCGTGCAGTGCGGAATCAACCGGCGCAAGCAGAGCCCGCGCCTCTGCCCCCCGGTGCGACAAGCTCGCCGTCCGCTACGACGCCACCGTCGAGGTCGCCAACATCGATCTCCGCGACTCTTCAGACAAGGCTCAGGCGCAGGTGACCGGCCATCAGCCCTCGGTCGGCTGGCGGACTAGGTCGTCCAAGACCGCGTCGAGATGGATCACAATCGCGGCGATGTTGTCTCTCCCACCGTTGCCGACCGCTTCCTGCACAAGTTTGTGCGCGACCTCCTGAGCCGGCCGGGCACCACCGAGCGACTCAGTGAGTCTGGCATCGGCGACCTCGTTCGACAGTCCGTCCGAGCAGACGAGGAAGCGCTGGCCCACCTCCAGACGCAGCATCGTCACATCAGCATCTCCGCCGGCCCCGACGCCCAGCGCCCGGGTGACGATGTTGCGCTGCGGATGCGTCGCCGCGTTCTCCGGCGCCACGTGCCCGCTCTCCACGAGAACCTGCACGAGCGAGTGGTCCACGGTTACCTGACGCCATGACGTGGGCGTCCACTCGTAGACCCGCGAGTCGCCGATGTGGAACACCGCCCAGCAGTACTCATCACCGTCCTGCACCAGCGCGACGCCCGCCACCGTGGTGCCGGCACCCACCATGGAGGGGTCCGTCTCGCCCAGCGCCCGGATGCCCTCGTCGGCGGTCCGCACCGCCTCCTGCAGGTCGTCCACCGTCAGCATCGGCCGGCCGATGACCGCCGACAGGCAGTCGACCGCCTTCTGGGCCGCCTCGGCCCCCGCTGCGTGGCCGCCCATCCCGTCGGCAACGGCGAAGACCGGAGGCACCGCGAGGAGCCGGTCCTGGTTCTCCTCGCGCTGCCCGATGTGGGTGGCACTCCCCCACGACAGCTGCACCTGCGGCATCGGTCTCCCTGTCTCGACGCGGCCTCGCTGCGCACGTCATCCCCGTGGGCCGGTGAGCCTATTGGCCGAGGAGGCCATCGGCGGACCCGGCCGTCGCCGTACGGGGATAACCGCAGGTGCGCGGGCCTACCCCGCCATCGTCGATGAGCCCGCCCACAGCGGAGGGAAGGACGTCAGGACCACTGCTGCGGCGGCGCGGGCGGCGCCACCGGTGCGGGAGCCACGGAGGCCGGCTGCGGGCCCATGCCGAAGCGGCGCCGCAGCGCCTGCACCATGCCCGGCGGGAGGCCGGCGGCGATCGCCGGCGCGATCAGGCCCGTCACCGCGCCCCACAGGGCGAGGACGAACGCCGCTAGGAACGGGTTGAACGTCGCCGACGCGGTGGTCGAGGCACCGAAGCCCGGCCCCCCGCCGGCGCTCGTCTGCACCACGATCCGCAGCAGCAGGGCCGCGGCCAGTGCCACCACGGCGAGCGCCGCGGCGAACCGCAGGCCCTCGAGCCGCGCCTCCACGAGCGTGTGCTGCCGGATCACGACAACGACGGCCACGCACAGCATCACGACGAACAGCACCACCGGCGCCAGCCAGTAGAAGCCGCTGATGTCGGTGAAGGTGAGCAGGTCGATCGAGTCCGAGCCGCGGGTGAACTCCCCGGCCAGGCCACCCTGACCGGTCAGCTGCACGCCGGCCGTCCAGAGGACCGCCGCCAGCATGCCGTTCACGAAACCGAGCAGCGAGACGCCGAGCAGCGTCGGGGCGCCGCCGTCCGGGATGTCCGTGAGGCCCCAGACCACGAAGACGGCCATCGCCAGCGCGCCCGTCGCGAACACCGCGAGCGCGCCCATGAGCGCAGGGAACACGCGCGGGCGGAACCGGCCGAGCAGCGGGCCGGAGCCGCGCAGCAGCGATACCAGGCCGGTCGCCGCGACCGCGAACAGCAGCGCGCCGCTCAGCGTCGACCACACGCCGACGCCGATCCGTCCCTCGACGTCGACGAGGTCGGCGAGGGCGTCATCGCCGAAGCGGTCCGGCCGGTAGTGCGTGAGCAGCGACAGCGGGAGGAAGAGCACGGCGAACAGCAGCGACGTCCGCACGAGCTGGAGGACGACGTCCCGGTCGCCCGTGACGCCCCGCCTGCGCAGCCGCCGGGCGAAGGAGGAGCCGAGCACGAGCAGGCCGACGACCGTAACCGTCAGGGGCAGGATCCCGACGCTGACCGAGGCGGCACCGGAGTCGAAGGAGCTCGCCTCGGCCTGGCCGAACATGTCCCCGCCCACGGCGAGGCACGCCCCGCCGAGGATCAGCACCAGCGTCTCGCGGAAGCCGAGCTGGCCGTTGGCGATCAGCAGCATGCCGACCAGCGAGACGGCGAGCATGGCGACGACGGCGAGCGCGGCAGACCGCAGCGCACCGAGCCAGTCCCCGGAGAGCAGCGCCTCGAGGGTCGCGGCGCCCGGCGCACGCGGCGGGCCGGCCGGGCCGCCGGCATGGCCGGTGGACGGCGCCTGGCCGAACGGGGCCTGGCCATACGCGTACGCCCGAGGCTGCAGTGCGGGCGGCAGCACGAGGCCGTGCGCAGACGGGTCTGCCGGCTGCTGAGCGGTCCACTGCGGAGCGTGCGGCGCGGCGGCAGCGGGTACGGCCGGCGGCGCGGTCAGGGGCGCCCCGCAGCCGGGGCACCAGCCGGCGCCGTACGGCAGCCCGGTGCCGCAGCCCTCGCAGATGCTGTCGGTCATGGTCCTACTCCCCCGTCGTGCCAGTGCATGGTGCCGCGATGACAGCGCCCGCGGCAGGGTAGGTGCGCCGATGCTGCGCAGCTGACACCGGATGCCGTGTCCCCGAGCGGAGCGGGCCGGAGACGACGCACAGGCGCTCCGCCGGGAGCACCGCATGCGACTTGCGGGCCGGCGCACGAGCAGGAGCCACGCCGGATCCGGGATCGGTTCCGGCGTGGCTCCTGCTACCGCTACTTCTTCGCCTTGGCGAAGGAGCTCACGCACTCGCCCTGGTTGCGGAACACCGGGTTCGTGCTCGTCGCCCAGCCGCCCTGCTTGCACTCGTCCTTGCTGGTCAGCGTCACGGGCTCCGAGAAGGTGTACCGCGTCCCGGCGAAGTTGATCGCTGCGATGACGCCGTCACCGCGCACGCCGGAGCCGAGGGAGAAGCCGAAAGCCACCACGTCAGCGTCCGGGAACTCCGCGCGCCACTGGTCTAGGGTGCCGTGCCAGTTGCTGCCGTAGCCACCACCGGTCGCCGGGGCGCCTGCCTTGACGAACGGCTGCGCGGCGTTGTTCAACCACCAGACGCCGTTGTAGGTGGGCTCCCCCACCAGGATGCCGTCCGCGGTGCCGTTGCCGTCGAAGTCGACGACCAACTGGAACCCCGGCGGGATCGCCCCCTCGGTCGGCGTGTACTCCAGGCTGGGCTCGCCGGCGTCCGCCAGCGGCGTGCTGGTGGCGACGTACTCGGCGACCTTGTCCGTGCTGGTGTTGCTCTCGGTCCAGATGCGCAGGCCGGAGCCCACCACGTCGTAGTGACCGGTCGCCCTCGTGTCCGACAGGGCGGGCACAAAGTCCTGCGGTACGGAGATCGTGCCCGTGTTCGCGGGCGCCGCGTACGCGGACCCCGTCGTCAGCAGACCCATGCCGAGCGCCAGAGCGCCGATGATCCCGATGCGTCGTCTCATCCCGTTCCTTCCTCGTCGCGCCCGTTCCGTGCGGTCGGGCGCCGGCGACAAGCGACGCTAGGGGCGCGTGCGCCCGCAGTACGGCGGCCACTCCGTCGGGTGCGTAGATCCGGGACTGCAGCGGCTCATGAGACGCGCGTGATGCGGAACGCTGCGGATCCACCCACCGATCCGTCAGGCCCGCAGCGCCTCCTGGATGAGCGGCGCGATGCGGTTGGCGAGGTAGACGTCGGCCTCCGCGATCAGGTGCTCGCCGTCGGGGCCGACCAGCTCCGGGGCGTCGGCCAGCCAACCGTCGGTCAGCGGGTCGACGAACACCGCCTCGCCGGACTCTGCGGCGGCGCGGATCACGTCCCGGTTGTTGCGGACGCCGGCCGGGGCCGGGTCCGCCGGCGACGCCGGGCCGATCAGGATGAGCTCGGCGTCCGGCGCCCGCTGCCCGATCGCGCCGACCGACAGGTTGACGGCGAAGTCCACCTGGTCGGCGATGCCGGAGGCGTCGTAGCGGCTGCCGAACACGACGATCACGTCGACGTCGTCGAGGTCCGCGTCGGCGATCAGCTCGGGGAACGTGGCATCCGCCGGGCCCTCCGTGGTCACGTAGCCGGCGTCACCGGTCGTGGCCACGGTGATCTCGACGTCGGTCAGCCGCTCCTGGAGCACGGCCGGCCAGCCGATGGCCCCGGTCTCGAAGCCGGCGGTGTCGACGTCCCCGATCACCAGCACCTGGGCGACGTCCTCGTCCGCCGGCGCCGTCCCCGGGGCCGACGTGCCCGCCGTGCCGGCGGCCGGGGTCGGTGCGCCGCCGGGCTCGGGGGTGCGCGCCGAGCCCGTCGACAGGTCGGGCTCCGGCGGCTGGCGGTTCAGCGCGAACGGCAGCATCACGATGATCGCCACCAGGCTCGCCGCCATGACCGCCCAGGCCCACCAGGGCGGCTCGTTCCACCAGTGGTCCCCCCGTGCCATGGCCCGAACCTACCGTCGCGCTCCGAACCCGACCGTCCGACGGACGACGTCGCCGTGCGGGCCCCCGGCCCGTCCCCGAGCGCGACCGGGCCGGTGCACGATGCACCCGTGCGCCCCTACCGGCACCTCGTGCTGTTCCGCTTCCGGGACGACGTCGATGCCGACGCCCGCGCCGCGGCGTACGACCTCGTCGAGGCGTCCGGCCGGGCACTCGGGCTGCTGTCGTGGCGCCTTGGCTGGTCGCTCGACACCCGCAAGGGCGCGGTGCTCGTCCAGGACGCCGTCTTCGCCGACCGCGCCGCGTTCGAGGCGTGGCGCGACTCGGCCGCCCACCGGCGGGCCGGCGCGTACCTCAGCGAGGTCGCCGACTGGCTCGTCGGCGACGTCGAGGGCTGATCCGTCAGGACTGGGCGAGCCCCTCGGGGTCCAGCCCGACGACGACGGCCGCTCCGGCGGCCACCAGCCACATCCCGAGCGAGACGATCCGCCGCACCTTCGTCGCGTGCGGCTGTCCCTGCTGCTGCTGTTCCATCGCCGGCCCCCTCTGGCTCAGGCAGGCGACGCTAGCGAGACCGCGCCGTCCTCAACAGCCGGTTGTGACGGCTGGGACGCGAGGGGTCCATCGTCGCCGACCCTCAACACGGAGCCGCGGCGGCTACCAACCCAGGTCCATGCACGTGGACAGGGCGTCGCGGTAGTGCGGCCCGAGGAACTTCGCCTTGCGGTCGTCGAGCAGCCGCTCGACGTCGCGGATCACGACGCGCACCGCCTCGCGCAGCTGCGGGGAGAGCTGCTCGTCCCCCGGGATGTCGCCCACCTCGTCCACGATCCGGCGGAGGTTGTCCTCGCTGGGCTCCTCCTGGTTCGACGCCGCCCGCGCGGAGTGCAGCCGGTCGCAGGCGTCCTCGTCCGCGGCCGAGATGGAGGCGCAGCCGCTGGTCAGCACGGCCACCGCCCCCAGGCCGGCGAGTGCTCGTCTCATCACGCTCCCGGGGTCGTCGCGGGAGCGAAGCTACCCGCCGGCTCGGGGCGGGGTCCCCGTGAGGGTGGGGACGGGGTCAGGCCGTCGCCGCTCCCCGCAGCCGGTCGATCTGCGCGACCCAGTCGTGCCCGGCCGGCATCCCCATCCGCTGACCGAAGGCGTGCGCCGTCTCCGAGCCGTCCTGGTTGCGGTGCCAGACCACCAGCGCGCGCTTCTTGCCCATCTCGCACCGGGTGACCGCGGCCAGCGGCACCTCGAGGCCGCCGTCGCCGTCGAGCGAGACGGAGACCTGCGAGCCGCCGAAGGTAGGCAGCCCGGCCGCGCCGGCGGCCAGCTGGGCCCCACCGGACTTGCCGGCCGAGAGGAAGAGCAGCCGCCGGTCGGTGAGCACCATCTTGCCCAGCTTGGCGCTGAACACGGTCATGCCCATCTTCGGGCCCGGCCAGCAGTAGACCGCATCGGTCTCCGCGACGATCTGCTCTTCCACGGTCCGCTCCCTCGTGACGTCGGTACAGGGTTGGCGGAAGGTAGCGCCGGTCAGGGCACTGCGGGGCCGGATCGCGCGCGCGGCCAGGATCAGCACCCACCCCGAGAACTGCTGCTCCGGCGGTAGCGTCGTCGAGGTGGAGGTCACCATCGACGGCCTCGGCCGCATCGTCGTGCCGAGGAGCCTCCGAGATGCCCTGGGGCTGGCCCCCGGCACCACGGTGGACGTGAGCCGGTACGGCGCGGGCCTGCAGATCCTCCCCGTCGGCCGTACGGCACGCCTGATGGCGGACGACGGCGCCCTCGCCGCCGAGTCCACGACCCCCGTGGACGACGACGTCGTCTTCGGCCTGCTCGACGCCGTCCGCCGGTAACCACCCTCCCGCTGGACACCCGCACCACCGGACCGAGCGCCACCCGGGGCGTACCGCGGTCCGCCCCCGCGCGGCGGGTGCAGCCCGCCCGGCGGCCTGCGGCACAGTGGACCCGTGCCCAGCCGCGGAGGAACGACCCACGGCCGCTCGACCCCCCGGGGCGCGCGCCGCCTGGCCGCCGCGGTCACCGTCCTGGTCCTGCTGGTGCTGGCCGGCTGCGGCGGCTCCCCGTCCCGGCCGGCCGCGTCGCCGTCCGCCCCCTCCGCCGGGTCCGGCATTCCGACCACCCCGCCGCCCGACCCGGAGGCCGAGGCCGCCGCGGCGCGCGAGGCGCAGGTCGACGCCGCGCTCGCCGGCCTGGACCGCCGCCGCCAGATCGCCCAGCTGTTCGTGGTCGGCGTGCCCGCCGGCGACCCGGCGCCCGAGGCGGTGGCGCTGCTGCGCGACACCGGCGTCGGCGGGGTCTTCCTGCGCGGCCGCAGCAGCCTCGCCGCCACCGACCTGGCCGCCGCGGCCGCCTCGTTCACCGGCCTCACCCCCGGCATCCGGCCGTGGGTGGCCGTGGACCAGGAGGGCGGCAACGTGCAGACCCTCTCCGGCCCCGGCTTCGGCCCGCTGCCCCGCGCCGTCGACCAGGGCGCGCTGCCGCCCGACCAGCTGGCCGGCCTCGCCGACGGGCTGGGCGCCTCGCTCGCCTCGGCCGGCATCAACCTCGACCTGGCGCCGGTGGTGGACGTCGTCCCGGCCGGCACCGAGCAGCGCAACCGGCCGATCGGCTACTACGGCCGGCAGTACGGCTCGACCGCGGCCGCCGTCGTCCCCGCCGCGGGCGCGGTCGTCGACGGGCTGGCCGCCCACGGCGTGACCTCGACCATCAAGCACTTCCCGGGGCTGGGCCGGGTCGAGGGCAACACCGACGAGAGCTCCGGCGTCACCGACACCGTCACCGCCGCCGACGACGAGCAGGTCGCCGCCTTCGGCACGCTGGCCGCCTCCGACGCCGCCCCGTTCGTCATGACCAGCTCGGCCACCTACGCGCTCATCGACCCGGCCGCGCCGGCCGCGTTCTCCCCCGTCGTCGTCACCGACCTGCTGCGCGGGCAACTCGGCTTCGACGGCGTGGTCATCTCCGACGACCTCGGCGACGCCCGCGCCGTGCAGGACCTCGCCCCCGGCGAGCGCGCCGTCCGCTTCCTGGCCGCCGGCGGCACGCTCGTGCTCACCGTCACCCCCGCGGTGCTGCCGGCGATGATCGACGCCGTGGTGGCCCGCACCGAGGCCGACCCGGCCTTCGCCGCCCGGGTGGACGACGCCGTGCGCACCGCGCTGCGGGCCAAGGCCGACCGCGGGCTGCTGGGCTGAGGATCAGGACGCCGAGCCGGGCCGGAACACCCGCTCGAAGACGTCGCCGCGCACGTTCTCGCAGGAGGCGACCAGCTCCCGCGGCGTCCGGAACACCGCCACGCACACGTTGAACGCGTCGTTGAACGACAGCAGCACCTCCTCGCCGTCGACGGTCCAGGTGCTGTCGTCCTCCTCGCCGTCGTAGGAGCGGAATCCCTGCTCGTCCTCGCAGCGGCTGCGGTAGTCCAGGTAGCCGTCGGGCCGGAAGGTGAGCTCCTGCTCACCGCCGCAGGTGTCGCCGGCCGAGGTGGTGACGTCCGCGGAGGTCGACGACCACGTCGTCCCCTCGAGGACGGGCGGGGCGGTGACGACGCCCGCCGGGACCGCCGTCCCGGCGACCTCCGAGGTGCACGCCGACAGCAGGACGAGCGCGAGCAGCCCTGCCCCGGCTGGGCTCCTGGCCACGGCCCGATCCTCCCGCACGCCGGCCCGTTCCGGGAGGGGCGCAGCTCAGCCGACCGCCGGCCAGTCCTGCTCGTCGTCGAGCCGGTCCGGGAGATCCGCACGCGCCTCCCGGTCGCGGCGCTCCGCGGCCCGCAGCGCCGCCCCGAGGGCACAGGCCAGGGGGACGGCGACGGCGAGCCACGCCACCAGGACCACGACGACGAACGTCCAGCCGCTCATCCGGGCTCCTCCGGAGCGGGCGCGCCCTCCTGCTGGGCCTCGGGGTCAACGGTAGGCGCGGCGGTGGCCCGGGGGAGAGCCCCGCGCCGGATCGTCACCCCTCCGGCGCTTTCGGGCGCGCGCGGTCCCGAGGTGCTCGGACCGGTCCGTCACATCCGCCGTGTCCGCCGCCGGTGCCAGCGCAGCGCCGCGACCACGACGGCGACCAGCAGCACCAGCCCGGTCGTCCAGCCGATCCCCTCGCACACGGTCGCCGACGCCCCGCACCAGCCCGCGACCGTGAAGCCGACCGCGTAGCCGGCGACGACGACGAGCAGCGCCGGCACCGCGAACACGAGGATGCTCACCGCGGACCTCCCGTCGACCACCGGTCCGGAGGTCTTCGCGGGCCGGCCGGGAAGCGGATGCGCCCCAGCCGACCCGCCCGGCGGCCGTCAGCCCAGCAGCGTCGCCCGCAGCACCGGGGCCAGCCGCTGCGAGTAGGCGGCGGTGAGGTGCGTGCCGTCGGCGAACACCGGCGTCCCGTCGACGAACGAGGGGCAGCGGCCCTGCGCGTCGCAGAACCAGGCCCGGGTGTCGACGTACACGACCTCCGCCGCCGCCGGCGCGAACCGCGCGACGGTCGCGCGCTCGGCCTCGACGAGGTCGCCGTGGCCGGCGCGGCCGGAGCTCACGCAGTCCTGCGGACCGTTGAAGCGGGTGGCGCACTCCTCGAGGTTCTCGCCCTCCGGCGGGGCGGCCAGGACGACGACCCGGGCCGGCGTGGTGTCCAGCCCGGCCAGCATCGCGGCCAGCCCCTCCTGCCACTCGGCCAGCGCCGCCGCGCCGTCGGCACCCGAGGACAGGCGGTCGACCGCGTTCGCCGACGACCCGACCACCACCAGGTCCGGCGCGAGCCGCTGCACCTGCTCCAGGACCCACTGCTGGTGCTCGGCGCAGTAGTCGGTGAAGCCCGGGATCTCCTGGACGCTGCGCACCCGCACCCCGACCTGCGGGCACTGGCCCAGGGTCAGGCTCTGCACCGACCAGCCGGCGCCCAGCGCCTCCCGCAGCCCGGGCATCCAGCTGATGGCCACCGAGTCGCCGAGCAGCACCGCCGTCCGGGGCGCCTGCGGGTCGCCGTAGCGGCACCGGTCGGTGGTGTCGAGCACGTTGAGGCACTCGTCGCGGGTCCACTCGGTCGCCTGGGCGGCCGGCCCCAGGGCGTCCAGGCCGGGGGTGAGCTCGGGCCACTCCGTGGCGGTCAGCGCCGCGGAGATCTCCGCCGACAGCTCCCCGGCCGGGTTCGCGGCCGGGGTTCCCGCCGCGTCCCGGGCCGCGCCCGCGGCCGGCGCCGCGCTCGCCGCGGCCGGCGGCGGGGTCTGCGCGCCGGCATCGCGGCTCCACGGCCAGCCGATGCCGGTGGCCTGCGCGGCGACGAGGACGGCGGCCAGCCCCGCGGCGACCGCGGTCGCCAGCCGCAGACCGGTCCGCCACGCGCGCGGCTCCCGGCGCACCCCGGGCACCCCGGGCACCCCGGGCACCAGCCACGCCGACCGCCGGATCGGCTGCTCGACCAGGTGGTAGCTCGCCACCGAGCCGAGCGCGGTGATCCCGAGGACGAGCGCGTAGTACGGGAGGTCGACCGGCATCAGCGCCGCCAGCACGACGATGACCGGGAAGTGCCACAGGTAGAGCGAGTACGACAGCGCCCCGACGTACCGCGCGACCGGGTTGGTCAGCAGCCCGAGCCCGGAGTCCCCGCCCGTGCCCGCGGCGATCACCGCGACGGCGCCGAGCACCGGCAGCAGCGCGCCGGGGGCGGGGAACGGCGTCCCCGCGTCGAGAACGAGCACGCCGGCACCGATGGCGGCCAGCCCCGCCCAGCCCAGCAGCGGGCGCACCCGCGCCGGGATGCGGGCGGCGGCGGGCACCGTGACGGCGAGCAGCGCGCCCAGGCCCAGCTCCCACACCCGGGAGAACGTGGAGAAGTAGGCCCACGTGGGGTCGGCGGCGGTCTCGTGCAGCGCCCACGCGTAGCCGCCGGCCACCAGCGCGGCGGTGATCGCGGCGATGCCCTTCAGGCCCTTGACCCGGTGCCGGCGGCGCCAGCCGGCCAGGGCCAGCGCCACCGCCATCACGGCCGGCCACACCACGTAGAACTGCTCCTCCACCGACAGCGACCAGTAGTGCTGCAGCGGCGAGACCGGGCCCGCGGCCTGCTGGTAGTCGGTGCCCTCCAGCGCGAAGTGCCAGTTGCCGGCGAACAGCAGCGACCACAGCGCGTCCTCGAGGGTGGCCCGGGCGCGGGTCTCGAAGAACACCACCTGCGCCGCCACCACGGTCACCGCCAGCACCAGCACCGAGGCGGGCAGGATCCGCCGGATCCGCCGGCGGTAGAAGTCGGCGAACGAGATCCGGCCGCGCTCGCGGTGCTCGCGCAGCAGCAGCCCGGTGATCAGGAAGCCGGAGATGACGAAGAAGACGTCGACGCCGACGAAGCCGCCGACCGGCCGGCCGAACAGGTGCTCGGCGATGACGAGGAGGACGGCGAGCGCCCGCAGGCCCTCGATGTCCCCCCGGTGGTGCCGGCCCCCGTCGCGCGGCAGCTCCACCGGGCGCGGGTCCGGCGGGCGGGCCGCCGGCCGGGTCGCGCGGATGTCTGTCGCCATCGGCGGGAGGACTCCCCTTCGTGCTGTCGTCGCCGCTCGCGGCCGTGAGCTCGAACGATACGACCGGAGAGACGTGTGCCACCTCGCCCCGAGGGGTGGAACCGGCCGGGCGGCGTCCGGGTAAGCCCGCGACCGCCGATTACTCTCCTGGCGGCCACGGCCGCTCCCGCGCCGTCGACGGAAGGTGTCCCATGCCCACTGCCCTGATCACCGGTGTCACCGGTCAGGACGGCCTCTACCTCAGCGAGTTCCTGCTGGGGAGGGGCTACGAGGTGTACGGGCTCGTCCGCGGGCAGAACAACCCCAAGGTGGAGGTCGCCGCGGCGATCCCGGGCCTGAAGCTGCTGTACGGCGACCTCACCGACCTGTCGAGCCTGCTGCGCGCGGTGCACACCGCCCGGCCCGACGAGATCTACAACCTGGGCGCCATCTCCTACGTCGCCTACTCCTGGGAGAACGCGCGGCTGACCTCCGACGTCACCGGCATGGGCGTGCTCAACATGCTCGAGGCCACCCGGCTGTACTGCGGCGACGCCCCCGGCCGGGTCCGCTTCTACCAGGCGTCGAGCTCGGAGATGTTCGGCAAGGTGCAGGAGGTCCCGCAGCGGGAGTCGACGCTGCTGTGGCCCCGCTCGCCCTACGGCGTCTCCAAGGTCTACGGCCACTACATGACCATCAACTACCGCGAGTCCTACGGGATGCACGCCTCCTCGGGGATCCTGTTCAACCACGAGTCGCCGCGCCGCGGGCCGGAGTTCGTCACCCGCAAGGTCAGCCGCGCGGTGGCCCGCATCGCCCTCGAGCTGCAGAAGACCCTGGAGCTGGGCAACCTCGACGCCCGCCGCGACTGGGGCTTCGCCGGCGACTACGTCGAGGCGATGTGGCTGATGCTGCAGCAGGACAGCCCCGACGACTACGTCATCAGCACCGGCGAGACGCACTCGATCCGCGAGCTGCTCGACGTCGCGTTCGCCCACGTCGGCATCGGCGACTGGGCGCCGCACGTCGTGCTCAACCCCGAGCTGCTGCGGCCGGCGGAGGTCGACCTGCTGATCGGCGACTCGTCGAAGGCCCGTGCCACCCTGGGCTGGCAGCCGAAGGTGGGATTCGAGGAGATGGTCCGGATGATGGTCGACGCCGACCTGGCGGAGCAGCGCGCGCTGGCTGCCTGACGTGCTCACCTCGCTGGTCACCGGCATCACCGGTCAGGACGGCGGCTACCTGGCCGAGCAGCTGGTGGCCGCGGGCCACGAGGTGCACGGCGTCGTCCGCGGCGAACCGGCCCGCGCGCGGGAGCTGCCGCACCTGGCCGCGCTCGGCGACCGGCTGACCCTGCACCGGGCCGACATCCGCACCCTGCCCGCGCTGATCCGCGTCATCGACGACGTCGCCCCCGACCGGCTGTTCAACCTCGGCGGCCTGTCCAGCGTCGCGGCCTCCTGGACCGAGCCGCTGATCACCTTCGACACCAACGCCCGGCCGGTGGTCGGCGTGCTCGAGTACCTGCGCGGCCGGTCGCGGCGCGGGGAGCGGGAGATCCGGTTCATCCAGGCCTCCAGCGGGGAGAGCTTCGCCGGGTCGGTGTCCGGACACCCGATCGACGAGACCTCCCCGGTGAGCCCGGTCAACCCCTACGGCGCGGCCAAGGCGGTCGGCCACCAGCTCATGGGCATGTACCGGACGCAGGGCGTGCACTGCAGCTCGCTGATCCTGTTCAACCACGAGTCGCCGCGCCGTCCGCACCGCTTCGTCGTCCGCCGGGTCACCGCCGGCGTGGCCGCCATCGCCGCCGGCCGCGCCGACAAGCTGACGCTGGGCAACCTCGACGTCCGCCGGGACTGGGGCTGGGCGCCGGACTACACCCGGGCGATGACGCTCGCCGCCGACGCCGAGGAGCCCGGCGACTACGTGGTGGCCACCGGCGAGGCGCACGAGCTCACGGAGCTGGTCGCCATCGCCTTCGCGCGGGTGGGGATCGACGACTGGGAGGCGCGGGTGAGCTCCGACCAGTCGCTGCTGCGGCCCGCCGACACCGCCGCGCTGGTCGGCGACTCCACCCGGCTGCGGTCCCGGCTCGGCTGGGCGCCGACGGTGGGGTTCGAGGAGTTGGTGCACGCCATGGTGGACGCCGACCTCGCCGAGCCGCACGGTCCCTGATCGGGGCCCCCGCCGCCGGTACCGTGGCGCGGTGCCCCGGAGCCTGACCCGGCGGGACCTCCTCCTGGGTGCCGCGTCCGCCGCCGCCCTGCTCACCGCCGGGTGCGCCCCGGCCGCCCGCGACGCCGCCGCCCCGCCGCCGCCCCGGCCGGTGGTCGCGCCCAACGCCATCCCGGCCCCGCCGCCGGTCCCCACCGGGCTCGACGTGCTGCGGACGGCGCTGGCCGCCGCCACCACCGCGCCGTGCCCCGTGGTCTTCGCCGGCTCCTCCACGACCGCCGGCGCGGCCGCCTCCCGGCCGGCCCTCTGCTACGTCGACCGGACGGTCGCGGCGCTGCAGCGGGCCCATCCCTCCGGCACCGGCAGCGAGGCCGCCGTCCTCGCCTCCCCCGAGGCCCGCTGGGCGCCGACCGGCCCGGCCACCGGGGTGCACGGCTACAACGCCGGGCGCTCGGGCAGCACCGCGGCCAGCTACCTGCCCGAGGCCGTGCTGGGCCGCCTCGCCGCGGTCGCCCCCGTCGCCGTGGTGCACATGGTCGGGTCGAACGACTTCCACGCCGGCACCGCGCCGGAGACCTACCGGGACCGGCTGGAGTCCCGGCTGGCCGCCCTGCGCGCGGCGCTGCCCGGGCCCTGCGTGCACGTCCTCGTCCACTCCTACGAGCGGATGGACCCCGCCCGGGCCCCGCGCGCGTCCTGGCGGGACTTCGGGACGGTCCTGACCGGCGTCGCCGCCCGCGCCCCGGCCGACGTCGTCGCCGTCGACCTCAGCGACGAGTACCGGGCCCTCGGCGTCCCCGGGGCCGACCCCGGCCGGCTGCTGCACCGCGACCGCGTGCACCAGACCGACGCCGGGCACGCGGTCATGGCGCACCTGGTGGCCCGGGCGCTGCTCGCGGACGGACCGGGGCGCCCCGCTAGCGCGTGACGGTCGGGGCGTGCCCGTTCTCGCGGGCGGCCAGCCGCTCGCGCTGCGGGACGACGGTGTACTTCGGGTCGCGGGCGCTCTCCATGCCGGCGTCGAAGACCCCGAACCGGGTCAGCGCCGAGCCCGCCGCCAGCAGCACCCCGGAGACCACCGCCCCGGCACGGCGGCGGCCGGCGACCACGGTCAGCGCCGCCCCGGCCACGGTGCACCCCTTCGCCAGCCGCATGAGCAACCCGGCGCGGCCCTCGTGGTACGGCTCGCTGACGATCCCGTGGCCGTTCTCCACCCGGTGCGCCACGGCGAGCTCGATCGCGGCCCCGGCCACGGCCATCTTCCGCGCCGGCCCGGCCTCCTCGACCGGCGTGAACGCCATGGTGATCCCGCCGCCGGCGGCCATCGCCGACCCGCCGAACAGGTAGGGCAGCTCGGTGTGCGCCGCGTGCCAGGAGGGGACGGCGGTGTTGGCCAGCAGCACCCCGGTGTAGGTGGCCAGCGGCCCGCCGAAGACCGCCGCCACCACCCCGCCGAACCGCTTGAGCCGCGGGAACCAGCCCAGCAGCTCGACCGCCGCCGTGGCCCCGGCCGCCGCGCCGAACGGCGAGAGGATGTAGGTGCCCACCGACAGCGGCGAGGTCGGCTTGAACACCCGCAGCATGTGCAGGAACCGGGCCGGGCGGCCCAGGTCGTGGATCAGGTAGACCACCGACAGGATCGCCCCGCCGCCCGCGGTGAGCCGGCTGACCCGGGCCAGCTGCGGCCGGCCGGTGACGTCGGCCAGCGCCCCGAGGACCGACGACGACCCGGCGACGCCGCCGAGGAACAGGTACAGCGGCACGTCCGGCGTCTTCCACACCGGCGGCTTGATGATCGGCCGGCCGTAGTAGGAGGTGAACTCGACGTCCTCGACCATGGCGACCTCGCCGCGGCCGCCCCGCCGTCCGCCCCTGCGGCGCTTGCCGCGCTTCTCCGCCGGCGGGCCGTCGGCCCGCCGCCAGCCCCCGCCCGGCGTCGCGATCCCCTCGGTCACGCCGCCTCCTTCTTCGCCGAAGTGGCCACTTCGGCGGGAACGGGGGCGGCGCCCTGACCGCCCTCCCGCCGAAGTGGCCACTTCGGCGGGGAGGTCGGGGCGCTCACCGGGGCCGCCGCGAGCCGAGGACGGCGGTCACCGCGACGCCGACGATCATGACCGCCGCCTTGCCCGCGGCCTTCCACATCGCCGGCAGGTCGCGGGTGGTGACGACCGGGTCCGGCGGCAGCCCGTAGACCTCGGGTTCGTCGAGGAGCAGGAAGAAGGCGCCGTTGCCGCCCACGCCGTCGTCCTCGTCACGGCCGTAGAGCCGCGCGGTCTCCACACCCTGGCCCTGCAGCGTGGCCAGGCGCGCGTCGGCCCGGGCCTGCAGCTCGTCGAGGGCGCCGAACTGGATCGACTGGGTGGGGCACGCGGTCGCGCAGGCCGGCATGAGCCCGTCGGTGAGCCGGTCGTAGCACATCGTGCACTTGAAGACCCGGCCGTCGTCCTCCCGGCGGTTGATCACCCCGTACGGGCAGGAGGGCACGCAGTAGCCGCAGCCGTTGCAGATGTCGCCCTGCACGACGACGGTGCCGAACTCGGTGCGGAACAGCGCCCCGGTCGGGCAGACGTCGAGGCAGCCGGCGTGCGTGCAGTGCTTGCAGACGTCGGAGCTCATCAGCCAGCGCACCTGCTTGTCGGTGCCGCTCTGCCCGGTCTGCGGGTCGAACTCGCTGAGCGCCTCGGCGTTGAGCACGCTCTGCTGGGCGTTCGCCAGGCTGCTCGCGTCCCCGGCGACCGCGGGCGAGGGGCCGCTGCCCTGCCGGTCGTCGCCGGGCCGGCCGAACGTCGGCATCGGCAGGTCGACGGTGCGCACCTGCTCGATGAACGCCACGTGCCGCCAGCTGTTGGCGCCCAGCTGCCCGGTGTTGTCGTAGGACATCCCGGACAGGCCGATGACGTCGCGGGTGCCGTGCGCGTCGTCCATCGGGAGCGCGTTCCACTCCTTGCAGGCGACCTCGCAGGCCTTGCAGCCGATGCACACCGAGGTGTCGGTGAAGAACCCGACCCGCTTCGGGTGGCCCTCGTCGTAGCCGGCCTCGGCCGAGACGTCGGGCAGCGGGCCGAACAGCCGGTTCTGCGGGTCCCGGCCGGTGAAGGCCGGGCTCGCCGAGCTGATCGAGGTCATGCCCGTCCCTCCGTCACGTCGCCGTCCCCCCGCACCGCGGCGGTCACAGGGTCGACCCCTCGCCGGCCTCGGCCTCGACCGGGTCCCGGCCGTTGACGCCGACCCGCCCGGACTCCACCCCGGCCCGGCGCCGGTAGGCCTCCACGAACTCGAGCAGCTCGGGTCCGCGCGGCCGGCGGCCCGGGACGATGTCGGCGGTGCTGACCTTGTCCTCCTGGATGTGGGTGTTCGCGTCGAGCGCGATGCCGAGCAGGTCGTTGGCCGAGTCACCGGTCGAGATCCCGCTGTAGGACCAGTGGTAGGGCATGCCGATCTGGTGCACGACCTGCCCCCCGCGCAGCCGGATCGGCCGGATCCGCTCGGTGACCAGCACCTTCGCCTCGATCGCCGTCCGGGTGCTGACCAGCGTGGCGAACTCGCCGTGGGTGAGCCCGCGCAGCGCGGCCAGCTCCGGCGACACCTCCACGAAGAACTCCGGCTGCAGCTCCGCCAGGTAGGGCAGCGAGCGGCTCATCGCCCCGGCCGTGTGGTGCTCGGTGAGCCGGTAGGTGGTCACCTGGAACGGGAACACCTCGCTCATCGAGGGGTTCTCCCGGTTCCACGGCCCCGGGATCCGCTCGATCGTCGGGCTCGCCTGCTGCTTGTAGAAGGCGTTCTCGACGACGGACTCCACCGGCTCGTAGTGCGTCGGCAGCGGCCCGTCGACCAGCCCGGCCGGCGCGTACAGCCACGCCTTGCCGTCGCCCTGCATGACGAACGGGTCGGTGCCGGCCAGCGCGTCCTGCGCCTTGGCCCCCTCGGGCGGCACGTAGTCCGGGCGCTTGGTCTTCTCGAAGTCGGGCACGTCGGCGCCGGTCCACTCGCCGGCGGCCTCGTCCCAGTAGACGTACTTCTTCCGCTCGCTCCACGGCCGGCCCTCGGGGTCGGCCGAGGCGCGGTTGTAGAGCATCCGGCGGTTGAGCGGCCACGCCCAGCCCCACTCGGCGGCCACGGCGCCCTGCTCCCTCGCCGGCTTGCGGCGGGCGGCCTGGTTCACCTCGTCGGCGTAGACGCCGCAGTAGATCCAGCAACCGCCGGTGGTCGACCCGTCGTCGCGCATGTCCATGTAGGTCGACAGGGCGCGGCCGTCGGGGCCGGTGCCGTTGATCTCGCGGAGCACGGCCTCGGCATCGGGGTCCCCGGTCTCGCCGTGCAGCGGGTAGTCCCAGGTCAGGTGCAGCAGCGCCTGGTCGCGCGGGTCGGTGGAGCCCGCCAGCCGCTCCCGCAGGATCCGGCCCAGGTGGTAGTAGAACCACAGGTCGCTGCGGGCGTCGCCCGGCGGCTCGACCGCCTTCTCCCGCCACTGCAGCAGCCGCTGGGTCTGGGTGAAGGTGCCCTCCTTCTCCACGTGCGTGGCGGCGGGCATGAAGAAGACCTCGGTCGCGATGGTCTCCGGCGCGAGCTCCCCGGTCTCGATCTCCGGCGACTCGTTCCAGAACGTCGCCGACTCGATCATCTGCAGGTCGCGGACGACCAGCCAGTCCAGGTTGGCCAGGCCGAAGCGGTTCATCCGGCCGTTGGGGTGCCCGACCGACGGGTTCTCCCCGACCAGGAAGTAGCCGGAGACCTTCCCCTCGATCATGTCGGCGATCGTCCGGTAGGAGCTGTGGTCGCCGTTGATCTTCGGGATCCAGTCGAACCGGAAGTCGTTCTCCGGCTGCGCGGCGTCGCCGAACCAGGCCTTGAGCAGGCTCACCGTGTAGGCGCGCTTGTTGCCCCAGAAGCCGGCCTTGCCCGACGCGTCGGCGCAGTACTCGTCCAGCGTCCCGTGCTGCATGGCGTGCGGCATCGGCAGGTAGCCGGGCAGCAGGTTGAACAGCGTGGGGACGTCGGTGGAGCCCTGGATGCTCGCGTGCCCGCGCAGCGCCAGGATCCCGCCGCCGGGCCGGCCGATGTTGCCCAGCAGCGTCTGCAGGATCGACGCCGTGCGGATGTACTGCGCGCCGACGCTGTGCTGCGTCCAGCCCACCGAGTACACCCACGCCGTCGTCCGGTCGCGGTTGCTGTTCTCCGTCACCCACCGGGCGACCTGCTCGAACACCGCCGGCTCGATGCCGCACACCTCGGCGACCATCTCCGGGGTGTAACGGGCGAAGTGCCGCTTGAGCACCTGGAACACCGTGCGCGGGTGCTCCAGGGTCTCGTCGCGGAACGGCTTGCTCGGGATCGTCGGGCCGCCGCTGCCGGCGGCCTGCGCGCGGTCGGAGTGCTTGACGTCGGGGTGCTGCTCCTGCCGCTCCTGCTGCGCGGCCTCGGCCGGGTCGTCGGTCGAGGCGTCCTGCCCGCTGGGGTCGTAGGACCAGCTGGCCTCGTCGTAGGTGTTCGTCTCCGGGTCGAAGCCGGAGAACAGCCCGTCGAGGTCCTCGGTGTCGACGAAGTCCTCACCCACCAGCGCCGCGGCGTTGGTGTAGGCGACGACGTAGTCGCGGAAGTAGAGGTCGTTGTCCAGCACGTACCGGATCAGCCCGCCGAGGAAGGCGATGTCGGTGCCCACCCGCAGCGGCACGTGCAGGTCGGCGACGGCGCTGGTCCGGGTGAACCGCGGGTCGATGTGCACGACCTTCGCGCCGCGCGCCTTGGCCTCCATCACCCACTGGAAGCCCACCGGGTGGCACTCGGCCATGTTCGAACCCTCGATGACGATGCAGTCGGAGTTCGCCAGGTCCTCCAGGAAGTTCGTGGCACCGCCACGACCGAACGAGGCACCCAGACCGGGCACCGTGGAGGAGTGCTATATGCGCGCCTGGTTCTCGATCTGGATCGCGCCCAGGGCGCTGTAGAGCTTCTTCATGAGGTAGTTCTCCTCGTTGTCGAGGGTCGCCCCTCCGAGGCTCGCTATCCCCATGGTCCGGTTCACCCGGTGCCGGTTGCCCGCCGGCCCGTCCTCGTCCTGCCAGCCCTTGCGCCGGGCCTCGAGCACCCGGTCGGCGATCATCTCCATCGCCGTGTCCAGCTCCAGGTCCTCCCACTCCGTCCCGTACGGACGGCGGTAGCGGACCGTGGTCACCCGCGTCGGGCTGGTCACCAGCTGCTTGCTCGCGCTGCCCTTGGGGCACAGCCGGCCGCGGCTGATCGGCGAGTCCGGGTCGCCCTCGATCTGGGTGATCCGCCCGTCCTCGACGAACACCTTCTGCGCGCAGCCCACCGCGCAGTAGGGGCACACGCTCTTGGCGACGGAGTCGGCGGTCGCGGTGCGGCTGACGACCTGCTCGGTCGCCCTGCTGCGCGCGGCCCTCCCCCGCCCCAGGGGGTCGGAGCCGGTCAGCTGCCGGAACACCGGCCAGGCGTCGAGCCAGGTCTTCACCCCGCAGATGCTGCCACCGCCGGCCCGATCCGGCCGCTCGGGGCCCGATCGGGTTCCTCCTCCGCCGCGCGGGCCGGGGACCACGGGCACCGCGCGCCGGGTGCCCGCTCCGGGCGCGCTCCGGGCACTCTCCGCACCGTGCCCGTGCCGGGGACATCGCGACCACCCGGCCGGGCGACCGTGCGCGGCCGCCGCCGGCGGCTACCGTGCGCGCATGGTCCGGACGGCGCGCCTCGCGCTGGTCCTGTACCTCCTGGCCGGGGCGGCCGTCACGCTCGGGCCCACGCCCGAGGACCTGTTCACCACCGGCACCCGGACGGTCAAGGACCTCACCGGCGGCGGCCTGTCCACCGCGGCGATCGAGGCCGGCGCCAACGTCGCGCTGTTCGTGCCGGTCGGGTTCCTGCTGTGCCTGGCCCTGCCCGCGGTGCGGCGGGTGCTGCTGTGGGGGGCGTGCGTGGCGGCGTCGGCCGCGATCGAGCTGTACCAGTACGCGGGGTCCGGCCGGGACGCCTCGGTGCGCGACCTGGTCATGAACTCCCTGGGCGCGGCGATCGGGGTGGTGCTGGCCTGGGCGGTGACGCGGGCGCGGGCCCCGCGCTGAGCCCGGCGCCGGACGCCGCGCCGACGGCGGCCTGCGCCGCGCCGGCGGTGGCGTGCCACCCCCGCAGGGGAGAGGTCGTTGCGCCGGGGGCCCGGGCGACGGACGCTGGCGGGGACGGCGTCCCTGCCGTCGACGACGAAGCGGGGTACCAGCGATGACCGACCCGTACGGCCGGTACCCGGACCGGCCCGCGGCGCCCGAGCCGTACCCGCCGGCCGAGGTGGAGTACGAGGTCGTCTACCCGCCGCTGAGCCAGATCCCCGGCTCGGCTCCCCCGTGGCCCGACCCCTACGGCGGCGGGTACGGCGTCCCGGCGCCCGCTGCCCCGGCCCCCGCCGGTGGCCGCCCGCAGCCGGTGACCGCGGCCGCCGTCCTCGCCTTCGTCGAGGCCGGCCTGCTGGCGCTGGGCACCGTGATCGCGCTGCTCCTGGTCGCCGGCGGGGACGGCGTCGGCGCGGCGACCGCCTCCGCGCTGGCCGCCGTCGCCGCGAGCGCCCTGGCCGCGCTGCTGGTGATCGGCGGCCTGGCGCTGCTGCGCCGCTCCGGGCGCCGCCTGGTGACCGCCACCACCGGGGCCGAGCTCGCGCTGCTCGGCGCGCTGACCCTCTGGGCGGTCGCCGGGCTGGCCGGCGCCGGGTCGGGGATCGCCGCGGCCGGGGTGCTGCTCGCCGGGGTCGCGGTCGCCGCGCTGCCCGTCGTCCGCCTCGTGCTGCTCGCCCGTCCCCCGGCGCCGGAGTGGCTGGCGACCGCGCCCCCGCCCGGCGCCCCGGTCTGGTCACCGGTCAGCGGCCGCTGGGTGCCGGCCCGCGGTCCCGGCCTGCCCGGCGGGGTGCTCGCCGCCGTCGTCGCGCCGGCCGCGGTCCTCGCGGTGGTGGCGGCCGTCGTCGTCGGCACCTCGGGCACGGGCTCGGCCGGCCTGCCCCTCGCCGACCCCTACGCGCCCGGCGCCCGCGGCGGCGACGGCTACTCGGGCTACAGCTCGTGGGGCGGGCGCTACTACAGCGGCGGCGAGGCCCTCCCGGCACCGCCCCGGAGCAGCCACCTGTACGACGCGCAGTACGACGCCGACGCCCGCGACTGCTCCGCCGGCGACATGACCAGCTGCGACTCGCTGTACTGGTCCACCCCGGTCGGCGACTTCTACGAGTGGTTCGGCTCCAGCTGCGCGGGGCGGATCGACCACGAGCTGTCGGGCGGCTGCGTGGACCTGCTGGGGCCCGACGCCGACTGAGGACCGCCGAAGGGCCCCCCGCCCGCCCCGAGGCATAGGAAGCTCTACGCACGTCCTGGCGTCGGAGACGTGGGGAAAGCTTCCTATGCCTCGCAGACACCCCGGGCTGGAGGCAGGTGAACCCGGGTACACGGGCGGGCGAACCAGGGGAAACCCCGATGATCTGGTCGGAGGGGCGGGGGACACTGGGGACGTGGTCGACCCGGTGCTGCACTTCCTGGGCCACTCGACGGTCCGCGTCGAGCTGGCCGGGCGCACCGTGCTCACCGATCCCCTGCTCACCTCCCGCGTCGGCCCGCTGCGGCGGGTGGCCCCGCTGCCCGACCCGGCGGCCTGGGCGGACGTCGACCTGGTGGTGCTCAGCCACCTGCACGGCGACCACCTGCACCTGCCCTCGCTGCGGCTGCTCGGCCCCGGGGTGCGGGTCGTCGCGCCGCGGGGGGCCGGCGCCTGGCTGCGGGCCCGCGGAGTCGCCCGCGTCGACGAGCTGGCGCCCGGGGAGTCGCTGGTCGACGGCGACCTGCGGGTCACCGCCGTCGAGGCCGAGCACAGCGCCCACCGCTGGGGTCCGCGGCTGACCCACGGGCCCGACGCCCCGGCCGTCGGCCACCTGCTCGAGGGCGGGAGCCGGACCGTCTACGTCAGCGGCGACACCGACCTGTTCGACGGGATGCACGACCTGCCCGACGTCGACGTCGCCCTGCTGCCGGTCTGGGGCTGGGGCCCGACGCTGGGCCCGGGCCACCTCGACCCGCTGCGCGCCGCCGAGGCCGTCGCCCGCATCCGGGCGCGGACCGTGGTCCCGGTGCACTGGGGCACGCTCGCGCTGCCGGGCAGCACCGTCCTCCCGCCGCTGCGCGGCCGGATGCGCCGGCTGCTCACCGAACCACCGCGCGCGTTCGCCGAGCTGGTGGCCGCCCGCGGCCTCGACACGCGGGTGGCGCTGACCGAGCCCGGCCGGCCGGTCCGCCTCCCCGCCGCGGACGCCGTATGAGCGCCCTGGCCAGCGGCTGGACCGACGCCTCCGCGATCGGTTACCCCGTCCTCTTCGGCGGCGTGCTGCTGGGTTCCCTCGTCCCGGTCGTCCCCACGGGGGCGGTGGTCGGCGCGGCGGCCGCGGTCGCGACGTCGACCGGGCACCTCGACCTGGTCGCCGTCCTCCTGCTGGCCACGCTGGCCGCCTGGACCGGTGACGTCATCACCTTCGCCGTCTGCCGCTTCGGCGGGCCGGCCGCCGTCGGCTGGGTCGCCCGCGGCCAGCACGCCGACCGGATCGCCGAGGTGCGCGGGCAGTTCACCCGGCACGGCTGGCAGATCATCGTGGCCGGCCGCCTGCTGCCGGCCGGGCGCATCCCGGTGCTCGTGGCCGCCGGCGCGCTGGCCTACCCGTGGCGGCGGCTGCTGCCCGCGAGCCTGCTCGCCACGACGCTGTGGGCCTCGTCCTACGCCCTGATCGGCGTCCTCAGCGGCGGGATCTTCGACTCGCCGCTGGTCGCGACGCTCATCGCGACGATCCTGGTGCTCGTCGTCGGCGCCCTGCTCAACCTCGTGTCCGCCGCCCGGCGGCGGTCCGCACAGCACGCGGCGGCCGCGGCGGCGCCCCGGTCGCCCGGGGCGCCCCGGGACCCCGGGGCGCCGGTCGCACCCCGGGACCCCGCCCGGCCCACGCCGTGCGGACCGGTCGGCGACCGCACGGGGCGCCGGTGACCCGCCGCACCGAGCGCGGGCGGGTCCTGCAGCGGGGGCGGACGACGGCCCGCGTGCTGCTCACCTGGGCCGCGGGCACCGTCGTGCTGGTGCTGCTCGACGCGCGGCTCCCCCGGTTCGAGCTCGCGTCGTGGTGGCAGCCGCCGCTCATGGCGCTGCTGCTGGGCCTGCTGACGGCGGTCGTCTGGCCGCTGGTCATGCGGGTGGCGCTGCCGGTCGCGTTCCTCACCCTCGGGCTGGGCAGCTTCCTGCTGCTCGGGGTCGCCACGCTCGGGGTGTCGTTCCTCGTGCCCGGCGTCGTGGTGGAGCGGGTCGGCACCGGGGTCGCCGTCGCCGTGGGCATGGCCGCCGTCTCCGGGGTGGTCAGCAGCCTGCTGGCCATCGACGACGACGAGCTGTTCTTCCGCCGCGCCCGCCGCCGGGCCCGCCGCTCCGCGGAGGCTCCCGGGCAGCCGCCCGGCGTGCTGTTCCTGCAGATCGACGCGCTGTCGCACGACACCGCCCGCCGCGCCGTCCGCGACGGGTCCATGCCCAACGTCGCCGCCTGGCTGCGCGAGGGCAGCCACGCGCTGACGTCGTGGCACACCGACTGGAGCTCGCAGACCGGCGCGGCGGTCAGCGGCATCCTGTTCGGCAGCAACCACGACGTCTTCGGGTTCCGCTGGTACGAGAAGGAGCGCGATCGGCTGGTCCGCGTCTCCCACCCCGAGGACGCCGCCCTCGTCGAGCGCCGGCTGTCCGACGGCCGCGGGCTGCTCGCCGGGGGCGGCGCGAGCCGCGGCAACCTGTTCACCGGCGACGCCCAGCACGTCAGCCTCACCATGAGCTCGCTGGCGCACGTCGTCCCCGCCCGCAGCCGCCGCGCCCGCCGGCTGGACCGGGTGGGGTCGGGCTACTACGCCTACTTCGCCGACCCGGTGAACGCGCTGCGCACCCTCGCCGTCTCCGCCGTCGACATCGGCCGCGAGCTGGTCGCCGCCGCTCGCGAGCGCCGCGACGACGTCCGCCCGCGGGTGTCCCGCGGCGGGCTGTGGCCGCTGCTGCGGCCGGGGACGACGGTGATCGCCCGGGACGTCGTCGTCTTCGCGCTGCTGGAGGACATGCTGGCCGGCCGCCCGGTCGCCTACGCCGACTTCCTCGGCTACGACGAGGCCGGGCACCACGCCGGGCTGGAGCGCGCCGACGTGCTCGCCGTGCTGCGGACCATCGACCAGCAGATCGGCCGGCTGCACCGCGCCGCCGCGCTGGCGCCCCGGCGCTACCACCTGGTGTGCCTGTCCGACCACGGGCTCACCCAGGGCGAGGCGTTCGAGGCCCGGTTCGGCGAGACCGTCGAGTCGCTCGTCGGCCGGCTGTGCGGCGCGGCCCCCGATCCGCGGACGGCGTCCAGCGGCCCGCCCACCAGCCGCGGCCCCGCCGACGGCGGCTGGCAGTTCGGCGCGGCCCTCGGCGAGGGCGCCGGACCGGTCGCCCGGCGACTGCGCGCCCGCGTGAGGGCCGCCGGGCACCACGACCACGAGCTGCCGCGCGAGACCGGCGGGGCCGAGGGTCCCGTGCCACGGGTGGCCCCCGGCGTCGTCGTCACCGTCTCCGGGCACACCGCGTCCGTCTCGTTCGCCGACCTGCCCGGCCGGGTGCCGCTGGAGGAGATCGAGCGGCACTGGCCCGACCTGCTGCCCGGGCTGGTCGACCACGCCGGCATCGGCTTCCTGCTCGTGCAGTCGCTCGAGCACGGCCCGGTCGTGCTCGGCCGCGAGGGCATCCACCGGCTGGCCACCGGCCAGGTCGTGGGCAGCGACCCGCTGGCGCCCTACGGCGAGCACGCGGCCGCGCTGGTCGCCCGCGTCTCGGACTTCCCGCACTGCCCGGACGTCGTCGTCAACAGCGCCTGGGACCCGGCCACCGACGAGGCCTCCCCGTTCGAGCCGCACGTCGGCTCGCACGGCGGCCTGGGCGGGCCGCAGCAGCACGCCTTCCTCGTGCACCCGCGGGAGTTCGCCCCGCCGGGCGAGGTGGTCGGCGCCGAGCAGCTGCACCGGGTGTTCCGCGGCTGGCTCACCGACCTCGGCCACCCCGAGCCCGACGGCGCCGGAGCGGACGTCGGCCCGAACAGCGCCACCGCCCGCCGGCGCGGCGCCGCGGATGCCGCGGCGGGCGCCGGGAATCGGACGGTGACGAGCCGGTGAACACCGCGCCGCCACCCTGGCGGGGCGACCGGGTACCACCGAGAGTGTGGCGATGAGACCCGACGCCCGCGCCTGGTTCGACAGCCGCACCTCGTCGGCCGCCTCCCTGGCAGAGATCGACGTCGCGGCGCTGCTGCGCGCCAAGCGCCGTGGCGGCCACCGGATCAGCGTCGTCCTCCCCGCCCGCGACGAGCAGGCCACCGTCGGCTCCCTGGTCGCCGACCTCGCCGAGCACTGGGTGCGCCGGGTCCCGCTGGTCGACGAGCTGCTCGTGGTCGACTCCGACTCCACCGACGCCACGGCCGCGGTCGCGCGGGCCGCCGGTGCCGAGGTGGTGGCCAGCGCCGACGTGCTCCCCGCGCAGGGCAGCCGGCCGGGCAAGGGCGAGGCGCTGTGGAAGTCGCTGGCCGCCACCAGCGGCGACCTCCTCGTCTTCCTCGACTCCGACCTCGTCGGCGACGTCACCCACTACGTGCCGGGGCTGCTCGGGCCGCTGCTGGCCGACCCCACCGTCGGCTACGTGAAGGGCTGCTACACCCGCCCGCTGGAGGTCGACGGGCTCAGCGAGCCGGCCGGGGGCGGGCGGGTCACCGAGCTGACCGCCCGCCCGCTGCTGAACGCGCTGTGGCCGGAGCTGGCCGGCGTCGTCCAGCCGCTGGGTGGCGAGTACGCCGGCCGCCGGCACCTGCTCGAGCAGGTGCCCTTCGTGTCCGGCTACGGCGTCGAGGTCGGGCTGCTGGTCGACCTGCTGGGCCTGGTCGGGCTGCACGGGCTGGCGCAGGTCGACCTCGGCGTCCGCCGGCACACCTCCCAGTCGCAGGAGGCGCTGGGCCGGATGGCCGGCCAGGTGCTGTCGACCGTGCTCGCCCGCGCTGGGCTGGACCGGGCGGCCGGCGGCCTGCTCACCCAGTTCCGGCACGACGGCGCCGCCTTCGTGCCGCACAGCAGCGCGGTCGCCGTCGACGAGCGACCGCCGATGGCCGGCGTCCCCGAGTACCGCGCGGTGCGGTCCCTCCCCGGCTGACCCCGACCCGGACGGGGCCTTTCCGGCTCCGACACGGCCCGTACGCGGCGACCGCGCGCCGCGGGCCGCCTACCCTGTGCAGCCGCGGCGTCGCAGGGTGCGGGCCGCAGAACGGGGTGGACGTGAGCAGGACCGGGCGGGCGCTGGCTGTGAGCACGATGACGCTGGCGGTGACCTTGACGGGTGCCGCGTGCGGCGGCGGCGACGGCGACGGGGAGGCCCAGCCGATCGGGCAGACCACCAGCAGCGCCCCGGAGACGACGTCGGAGCCGGCGCAGACCTCGGCCACCCCGACGACGACGTCCTCGACGGCCACCACCTCCTCGAGCCCGGCCGGTGCGTCGGCGACCGACGACGGCGTCCTCGACGAGCAGGACGAGGGCCGCCAGCTCGGCCTCGACGACTTCTTCAACGCCGGCTCGCAGTGGGAGGAGCGCCGCTACGACCTCGCCGACCAGAAGGACGTCCCCGGCGTCGGGACGACGGTGAGCTCCTGCGGCGACCGCAGCTACTCCAACCAGACGCTGGAGCTGCGGCTGGGCAACAACTTCAGCGAGCTGACCTTCTCGGCCGCGCAGGCGAACAACAGCCAGCGCTCGGACCAGAACCTGGTCGTGGAGGTCGTCGCGAACAACGAGCAGCGCGACATCCGCAGCGTGCCGTTCAACCAGACGCAGGACTTCACCCTCGACGTGAGCGGCGTCAACGCCCTCGTCCTGCGGTTCTACCTCGACGACGCGGTCAGCAACTGCGGCGGCTCGGTCCTCGGCGTGATCTACGGGGCCACGGTCGACTAGTCAGTCGGCCTCCAGCGGCAGCGCGCGGGAGCCCAGGTCCCGCAGCGACGCGGTGAGCACGTTGCTGCCCCGGGCCTCCACCACGCACGTCGTCCCGGCCTCGCGCACGACGAGGTCGGCGACGTGCCGGGAGAACGGCGCGCCGAGGTACTCCCCGGCTCGGGCGGTGCAGTTCAGGGCATCGGTGGGCGCCTGCTGCTCGAAGACGACCTCGGCGGCGTGCGGCTGCGAGCAGGGCAGCTCGGCCCCGTCGTCGTCCAGGCAGCGGCGCCACTCGTCGGCCGGGCCGTCGAGCACGCCCGCGCTCGAGCCGTCGAGGTCGGCGTCCGGGAGGCCGACCGTGCACGCGGCACCCGCCGTCCCGAGAACCAGGTCCTGGCGGAGCACGTCGGTGCCCGGGCGCCCGCCGAGGTAGTCCAGCAGGGCGGCCGGCGGGCACTCGCCGGTGGCGTACACCTCGGTGGCGTGCGCGCCGTCGCACGCGGTCGGCGCCGACGACGCATCGAGGCAGTCCCCCACGGCCAGCGCGGCCCCCGCCCCGGAGCCGGGCTCCCCGCCGTCGTCGTCGTCGGAGGGGGTGACCGCGCCGGGTGGGTCCTGCGCCGTCGTCCCGCCGTCCGCCGTCGTCCCGCCCCCCTGGTCACCTCGGTCGCCGTCCCCGCCGCCGGCCAGCACGGCCACCACGGTGACCAGGCCGGCCAGCAGGGCGAGCGCGAGGACGACGGGGACCCACCGCACGCGGCGCGGCGCGGGCGGGGGAGCCGGCTGTCCGGGGCGCGGGTCGCGGCGCGTCGGCGTGCGGCCGCCCTCCTCCGGCTGGGCCCCGGGCGGCGCGGTACCGGGCGGCGGGGGACCAGGCGGCGCGGTACCGGCGCCGATGCCGATGGTGGTCGGCGGCGCGGGCGGCCGGGGCGCCAGGGCCGCCCGCGCCGCGGCGGCCAGCTCCGCGCAGGTCGCGAAACGGCCGGCCGGGTCCTTCTGCAGCGCCCGGGTCACGACCGCCGCGAGCGCCGGGGGCAGGTCGGGGCGCAGTTCCACGACGTCGGGCACCGGCCCCATGACCTTGGCGGCGAACAGGGGCGCCAGTTCGTCCATCGGGTAGGCCCGGCGGCCGGTGAGCAGCTCGAAGAGGACGGCGCCGAGGGAGTAGACGTCCGAGCGACCGTCGGCCGCCCTGCCCTCGAGCCGCTCGGGCGCGGTGTAGGGGAAGGTGCCCGGCACCCCGCCGTCGGCGGTCAGCCCCGCATCGGCCGTGAGGTCCTTGGCGATGCCGAAGTCCGTCAGCACCGCCTCCTCGGTGCCGTCGGCGCCCCGCCGCAGCATGATGTTCGCCGGCTTGACGTCCCGGTGCAGCAGGCCGCGGGCGTGGGCGTGGTCCAGCGCCCGGCCGACCGTCGCCACCACCTCGACCGCCTGCGCCGGAGCGAAGGGTCCGCGCTCGCGCAGGGCAGTGTCCAGGTCCGTCCCGTCCACGAAGCGCATCGCGATGTACAACCGGTCGCCGTCCTGGCCCCGGTCCAGCGCGTCGACGACGTTCGGGTGCTCGAGGGCGCACAGCAGGTCGGCCTCGCGCTCGAAGCGCTGCCGCAGCTCCGGGTGGTGGGCGACCACCGGGTTGAGCACCTTGAGCGCGACCCGCCGGGGCAGCGTCGGGTGCTGCGCCTCGTACACGGCCCCCATGGCGCCCTGCCCGAGCAACCGCACGATGCGGTAGCCCCCGACGGTCGAGCCGCTCGAGATCTCCACGTCCCCCCCGCGTACGCGCCCGCCGACGGGCAGCCCGCACGAGTATGCGGTGCCGGAGCCGCGCCGGAGGGCGTCAGGCCAGGGGCGTGTCCTGCAGCTGGCCGGCGAGGTCGCCGGGGGTGTCGAAGATGGCGATCGCGCCGGCGCCGGACAGCTCGTCGTCCCCGAACCCGCCGGAGCGCACCACCAGCGCGGGCATCCCGGCGTTGCCGGCGGCCTCGACGTCCCACACCGAGTCGCCGACCAGCACGCTCGGGGCGTCGTCGGGCGCACCCAGCTTGTGCAGGGCCACCTGGAGCAGGTCGGGCGCGGGCTTGGTGTTCTCGACGTCGTCGCTGCTGGTCCAGGCGTCGGCGATGTCGCGGGCGTCGAGCAGGTCCAGGGACAGGTCCACGTGGTGCGGCTTGCCGGAGCTGGCGAGCACCAGCCGGTGGCCGCGCTCCTTCACCGCGAGCAGCAGGTCACGGGCGCCGGGCAGGACCGACACCTCCTGCATGAGCGGGTCGGCCTCCTGCACCCAGCGCTCCCGGGCCTCGTCGCCGATGCGCTGCTCGAGCTCGCCGCCGCCGAGGGCCGCCACCAGCTGGTCCCCGCCCATGCCGATCAGCCGGTGGATCCGCCAGATCGGGAAGGTCTCGCCCAGCGAGCGGAAGGCGCGGTACCAGGCCAGGGCGTGCTGGTAGTTGGTGTCGACGAGGGTGCCGTCGACGTCGAGGACGGCGATCGCGGAGGCGGCCATGGGCGATCCGGTGCCCGCCCCGCCGCTCCCGCAACCTCGAGGCTTAGGAAGCTTTACCCACGTCCTGACCGCTGAGACGTGGGTAAAGCTTCCTATGCCTCGGGAGCAGGTGGCCGCGGGGGCTGCTCAGCCGTGGACCAGCAGGCCGCGCACCGTCTCCCCGGCCGCCTGGTCGCGGTAGCCCTGGGTGAGCTCGTCGAGGGCGTAGCGGCGGGTGATCAGCCGGTCCAGCTCCAGCCGGCCCTCCTCGTGCATCCGCAGCAGCCGCGGGATGTCGGTGAACGGGTTGCAGTGGCCGAACAGCGTCCCCTGGATCCGGTGCTCGAACACGGTGGTCAGCTGCCCGTTGAGGGTGCCGACGCCGTCGGCGAGGCGGTCGGCCAGCGCGGTGAGCACCAGCGCGCCGCCCTTGCCCACGCAGCGCGTCGCGTCCGCCATGACCTCGGCCGACATCTTGCCGACGGTCACGACGACGACGTCGGCGCCGGTGCCGCGGGAGAGCTCGCGGGCCAGCCCGGCCGCCTCCTTCGCGTCCGCCACGGTGTGCGTGGCACCGACCGACCCGGCGAACGTCCGCTTCATCTCCACCGGGTCCGCGCCGATCACGTGCAGCGCGCCGGCGTGCACCGCGCCCTGCACGGCGTTGACCCCCACCCCGCCCAGGCCCACGACGACGACCGTGTCCCCCGGCCGCACCCCACCGGCGTAGACCGCGGACCCCCAGCCGGTCGGCACGCTGCAGGCCAGCAGCGCCGCGACGTCCAGCGGCGCCGACGGGTCGATGCGCACGCAGGAGAACTCGCTGAGCACCGCGTGCCGGGCGAACGCGCCGACCATGCAGAAGCCGCCGAGCTCGCGGCCGTCGTCCAGCCGGAACGGCAGCGTGCCGGTGGGCAGCTGCCCGGTGGCGATGGTGGCGCCGGCGTCGCAGATGCTCGACCGGCCGGTGGCGCAGTACCGGCAGTGCCCGCAGGCGGGCAGGAAGCTGGTGACGACGTGGTCGCCGGGCGCGACCCGGGTGACGCCCGGCCCCACCGCGAGGACGACGGCCGAGCCCTCGTGCCCGCCCACGATCGGGTACTGGCCGCCGGGATTGGCGTGCCGCAGGTGCTCGTCGGAGTGGCACAGCCCGGCGTAGGCCATCTCGACCAGCACCTCGCCCGGCCCGGGGTCGACCACCTCGAGGTCGACGACCCGGTACTCCGCGCCGGGCTCGAACAGCACCGCTCCTGTCGTCCTCACCGGGGTCCGGTCTCCTTCCGCCGCTGCGCCGTCTGGTGCCCCAGCTTCCCCGGGCGGCGCGGCTCCCCGCCCACCGGGTCCGCTCGCCGCGGCGGATCGGGGCCCGCTGGAGGACGATGACGGGATGACCACGACGCACGCCGGCCCTGCCCCGGCGCCCGGAGGAGGCACGGACCCGGCCGCCTGCCCCGGCTGCGGCGCGGTGCTCGTGCCGGCCCCCGGCCGGGAGGGGCCGGCGGGCGCGGCGGCCGCGTGCCGCCGGCTGTTCGAGGAGACCACCCGCGGCCTGCGCGAGGAGGCCGCCGCGGACCCCCGGGCCGCCGCCACGGCGGCCCTCGCCGACACCGCCTACGCCGCCCAGCACCCCGACCCGGCCGACCCGCGCGCCGTGCACCCGGTGCTCGACCTGCTGGTCCGCCGGCTCGGTGACGAGCCCAACCCCGACCCCGCCCCGCAGCGGCCGCGGGCCTGGCAGATGACCTCCGCCGACATCGCCGCCGACCTCGACGTGGTCGGCCTGGAGGTGCTCGTCGAGACCTGGGCGCGCACCGTCGTCGAGGACTGGAGCCGGGCCACCCGCTCCTGAGGCGCCGACGCATGGACTACGGAGCGTTGTTACCTTGGCAGCCGTGAGTGATGGGGGTGACCGCCGAGCGCGGAAGAAGGCGGCGACCCGGGCACTGGTCCTGGAGACGGCGCAGCGGCTGTTCGCCGAGCGCGGGTACGAGGCGGTGACCGTCGCCGACATCGCGGCGACCGCCGACGTCGCCGTCCAGACGGTGTTCAACCACTTCCCCACCAAGGAGGGGCTGTTCTTCACCGGCCGCGCGTCGTGGGTGGACGCACCGGCCGCGGCCGTGCGGGCCCGGCCGGCGGGCGTCTCGCCCCTGGCCGCGCTCCGGCCGGCGCTGGTGGCCGAGGTCGAGGCGCACATCGCCGGGCTCGCCGACCCGGCGCACCGCGGCATGGTGACGACGATGACCGCGTCCCCGGCGCTGCAGGCCCACGAGCGCGAGCTCAACGACCAGGCCCGCGCCCGGCTGCACGCCGCGCTGCTCGAGGCGTGGTCGGCCGCGGACAGCGGGCGCCGGCCGCCCGACGTCCACCTCACCGCGGCCCTGGTGGCCGCGACGTGGACGGCGGCGGCGCGCACGGTGGCCGCCGAGACCCGTCAGCCGCTGCCCGAGCCCCCGGAGGTGCCCGACCGGGCGAGAGCGGCCGCGGCGCTGGCCGAGCAGGTGCTGTCGGCCCTGGAGACGGCGCTGCGGGCCAGCGCGGCGGTCGACCCGCGCGACACCGCCTGAGCCGACCTCAGGCGGCGGCGGTCTGCCGGGTGCCGGCGACCAGCGGCAGCAGCACCTCGTCGACCACCCCGTCGAGCCGCTCGGCCACCAGGGCGCCGTCGCCGGCGGCCGTGTAGCGCTGCCACTGGAACGCCTCGAGGACCGAGGTCAGCAGGGCCAGCCGCGCCGCGGGCACCTCCTCGCCCCGGGCCGCCGCGCGCTCGCCGATCGTGGCGACCGCGGCGGCCAGCGGGCGGGTCAGCGCCGTGTCCAGCCCGGCGCGCAGCTCCTCGTCGTGGCGCGCGGCCCCGACGATGCTCGCGGCGGCGCGCTCCTCGCGGTCCAGCGGCCGGCGCCACCGGTCGACGACGGAGGCGATGTCGCCGCGCAGCGTGCCGGTGTCGGCCGGCTCGTCCACCAGGGTGAACCGGCTCACCGCGTGCCGGGCCAGCGCCGACATCGTCGGCCAGCGGCGGTAGATGCCCGCCTTGCCCGCCCGGGCCCGGGCGGCGACGCGGTCGCTGTTGAGCCGGCCCCAGCCCTCCTCGGCGAGGATGTCGACGGCGACCGACAGCAGCTGCTCCGACAGCTCGGAGCTCAGCGGCCGTCCAGGGGTCCCACTCACAACGCGCTCCCGTCCTGTTAGAGGCGCAGTCCCGCGCCATCCTGGCCGTTCACTGGAGCGACCACAAGATCGGAGCTTGACACACTCAAGTCGGTCGTACACGACCGGGTCACGCGCCAGCCGCGCTCCGCACCGGCACGCGCAGCGTCCCGGCCTCCGTCGCGGACCCGGTCAGCCGCTCCCAGCGCTGTCCCCAGTCCCCGCCGCCGGCGTTCGGCTCGGCCGCGGCCCGCACCGCGGCGGCGTCCAGCGCGGCCGTGTCGGCGTCCTCCAGGCGGCCGAGCCCGGCGGCGGCGAGGGCCGCCCCCACCTCCTCGTCGGTGACCTCACCCACGGCGACGAAGACCGAGGTCAGGTCGTCGACGTCGACCACCCGCACCTCGGGGCGCTGGTCGGCGCCCCCCACCACCTCGACGATCACGGCGCTCTCCTCCCGGACGAGATCTGCACACTCGTCACCATCAGACGCCGATAGCGACGAGTGTGCAGATCTCGGCGGGAACCGGCGCGGCTACACGTGCCAGGGGAACGGCGAGAAGTCCGGGTCGCGCTTCTCCAGGAACGCGTCCCGGCCCTCGACGGCCTCCTCGGCCATGTAGGCCAGCCGGGTCGTCTCCCCGGCGAAGAGCTGCTGACCGACCAGACCGTCGTCGATCAGGTTGAACGAGTACTTGAGCATCCGCTGGGCGGTCGGGCTCTTGGCCACGATCCGGCGTCCCCAGACCAGCGCCGTGCGCTCGAGCTCCGCGTGCGGCACCACCCGGTTGACCATGCCCATCGCGTGCGCGTCAGCGGCGCTGTACTCCTCGCCCAGGAAGAAGACCTCGCGGGCGAACTTCTGCCCGACCTGGCGGGCCAGGTACGCCGAGCCGAAGCCGCCGTCGAAGCTGCCGACGTCGGCGTCGGTCTGCTTGAAGCGGGCGTGCTCGGCGCTGGCCAGGGTCAGGTCGCTCACCACGTGCAGGCTGTGCCCGCCGCCGGCCGCCCAGCCGGGGACGACGCAGACGACGACCTTGGGCATGAACCGGATCAGCCGCTGCGCCTCCAGCACGTGCAGCCGGCCGCTGGACCCGGCGGCGTGCTCGTAGCCGTACCTCCCGCGCACCCGCTGGTCACCGCCGGAGCAGAACGCCCAGCCGCCGTCCTTCGGGCTCGGCCCGTTCCCGGTGAGCAGCACGCAGCCGACGTCGGTGGACAGCCGGGCGTGCTCCAGCGCGGTGATCAGCTCGTCGACGGTCTGCGGGCGGAAGGCGTTGCGCACCTCGGGCCGGTCGAAGGCGATGCGGACGACGCCGGCGTCCACGGCGCGGTGGTAGGTGAGGTCGGCGAAGTCGAACCCCTCGACCGGCCGCCACGCCGTCGCGTCGAAGATCTCCGAGACGTCGTCGCGCGCGCTCATGACCCGCACGGTAGTGCCGACCGGCGGGCGGGCTCGCGCCGGACCGCCGTCGGGCTCACCGCCCGAGCAGCCCGCCGACCCCGCCGGTCACCCCGCCGACCACCTGGCCCGTCCCGTCGACCAGTCCGCCCACCGGGTCGCCCCCGGTGGCGCCGTCGACGACGGTGCCGAGCCCGTCGGTCACGCCTCCGACCGTCTGCTCCACGGCGTCGGTCGTCTGCTGGACGACCGGGGGCGGCGGGGGCGGGGCCGGCGCCGGCTGCGGGACCGGGGCGGGGGCCGGCGCGGTGGGAGCGCCGCCGGTGCCGCCCGGAGCGGGGACGCCGGTGCCACCCGAGCCGCCCGAACCGCCCGTGCCGCCGGTGCCGGGCGCGCCGGGCGCCGCCGGAGCCGCGGCCGGGGCACCGGGCGCCGCGGCGTCCGCCGCGCCGGGGACCGCGAGGGCGCCCGGCGGGGCGAGGAACTCGGCGAGCCGGCCCGAGGCCGTGCTCAGGCTCTGGAACTGCGCGGCGTTGGCCGCACCGCCGGCCGCCGTGAACGGCCAGCCGTCGAGCCCCTCGGCGCCGAAGAGCGGGGAGAGCCGGCCGAAGTCGCCGGGCGCCGCGATGCCGGGGCCGCCCGCGACCGCGCCGCCGCCGCCGCCCGCGCCGCCGGATGCCGAGGCGTCGTCCGCGCCGGCCTCGCCGGTGCCCGACAGGGCCAGCACGGGCGCGGCGACCAGGCCGGCGACCGCTGCGGTCATCAGCACCCGCCAGGTGCGGCGCTCCGCGGGATCGGCCGCGGCCCGCGCTGCGGCGGGCCCTGCTGCGGAACGCGACGACGAGGTGCGCCCGGCTGCTCCGGACACCTGCTGGCGACTGCTCACGGCGCTCCCTCTACCCGTGCGTAACCGTGTCACACATCACTGTCACATGGATCCCGGCATCGCGCAGCCCCAGGTCGGAGCGGAGCCCGCGGCGGACGGACCGGTCCGGCGCGCGGCGTGCCGGACCGCGCGCGGCGTACCGTCCGGCGGGTGGCCGACCGACCGGTACTGCGCGTCGGCACGCTGAACCTCGCCTCCGGCCGCGGCCCCTCGGGCGCCGTCCTGACCGACGAGCGCGTGCGCGCGGCCCTCGCGACGCTGGACGTGGACGTGCTGGCGGTGCAGGAGCTCGACGCGGGGCAACCCCGGTCCGGCGGCAGCGACCAGCCGGCGCTGGTCGCCGCCGCTCTGGACGCCGTCCACTGGCGGGCCGCGGCCACCGTCGCCGGCACCCCCGGGCCGGTGCGCCGCTGGACCCCGGTCGACCCGCCGGTGCTCCGCGGGCCCGGCGACGCCGTCCCCGGCCCGCTGTACGGCATCGCCGTGGTCAGCCGCCGGCCGGTGCTCGGCTGGTCGGTGCTGCCGCTCGGCGGCGGGCGGGCACGGCTGCCGGTGCGCGCGCCGGACCCGCGGACCGGCCGGCCGCGCTGGTGGTGGGTGCCCGACGAGCCGCGCGTCGCCGTGGCGGCGTGCCTGGACGGGCTGACCGTCATCGGCACGCACCTGTCGTTCTCCCCGCCGACCGCGCTGCGGCAGCTGCGGGCCGTGCGCCGCTGGGCGGCGACGCTGCCCGGGCCGGTCGTCGTGGCCGGCGACCTCAACCTCCCCGGCGGGCTGCCGGCCCGGCTGCTGGGCGGCGTGCCGCTGGTCCGGGCCGCGTCGTTCCCGGCCGGCGAGCCGCGGGTGCAGCTGGACCACGTGGTGTCCCTCGGCGCCGTCCCGGCCGGCGACGGCGCCGCGGCCACCCTCGCGGTCGGCGACCACCGCGCGCTCGTCGCCCCCGTGCACGGAGGAGAACCGTCGGCGTGACGCCCCCGGTTCTCCTCCGGGGCTATCGGAGCAGGAGGGGGACCAGGCGCGGGAGGGAGGCGGCCAGCCCGGGGTGCAGCGGCACCCGCTCCAGCCCGGTCAGCGGGATCCAGCCCACCGCGGTGCTCTCGCCGTCCAGCCGCAGGTCCGCCGGCTCGATCGGGCGCGACGGGGTGGCCAGCACCGTGGTGTAGGCCCAGCCGCCGTGGTCGTCCACGGACCGGGCCCCGAGGACGACGTCGTCCTCCCCCAGCCCCAGTTCCTCGTGCACCTCCCGGAGTGCGCCGCGCTCGGGCGCCTCGCCCCGGTGCAGCGCCCCGCCGGGCGTGCCCCAGGTGCCGCCGTGGTGCGACCACTCGGCGCGGTGCTGCAGCAGCAGCTCGGGGCCGGACCCGCCGTGCCGGTGCAGCAGCAGCCCGGCCGCCCCGGCCCTCCCCCAGTGCCGGTGGCCGAGATCGCACGTCGTCCAGCCGTCGGTCAGGGTGAACGCCACGCCCTCCAGTGAAGCGCAGATCCCCCTGGCAGGATCGACGCGGTGACCACCGTCCAGCTGCGCCGCTACCGCCTCGAGCCCGGCCGCCTGCCCGAGTTCCTCGCCTGGTTCCCCGCCGTGCCGCCCGTCCGCGAGCAGTACGGGTTCCGCGTCGTGTTCGCCTACGCCGACCACGCGCAGGACACCTTCACCTGGGCGGTCGCGCACGACGGCGACGAGGCCGCGTTCACCGCCGCCGTCCAGGCCTACGACGCCTCCCCGGAGAAGGCCGCCGCCTTCGAGACCTTCCCGCGGGTGATCACCGAGCAGGTCAACGGGTTCGTCGAGGACGTGCTCGGCCGGTGACCTCGCGCGTCGCCGTCTTCACCGGGTCGCAGAGCGGGCCCGGGTCCCACCGCGCGGCGGCCGCCGCGCTGGCCGGCGACCTGGCCCGCGCCGGGGTGGGCATCGTCTACGGCGGCGGGCGCGTGGGGCTCATGGGCGTGGTGGCCGACGCCGCCCTGGCCGCCGGCGGCGAGGTGGTCGGGGTCATCCCCCAGCACCTGGTCGACGACGAGCTCGCCCACCCCGGGCTGCCCCGGCTGGAGGTCGTCGGGTCGATGCACGAGCGCAAGGCCCGGATGGCCGAGCTGGCCGACGCGTTCGTCGCGCTGCCCGGCGCCGCCGGCACCCTGGAGGAGCTCTTCGAGGCCTGGACCTGGGGGATGCTCGGCCTGCACGCCAAGCCGACGGTGCTGGTGGACGTCGACGGGTTCTGGCAGCCGCTGCTGACCCAGCTCCGCCGGATGGCCGACGACGGCTACCTCGACCGCCGCCGCCTCGACGCGCTGGGCGTGGTGACCGACGCCGCCGGCCTGCTGGACTTCATCGGGTCCTACGAGCACCCGCCGCGGAAGTGGACCCCCACACCCCCCTGACCCCTCGACCCCCCTGACCCCTCGACGAGATCTGCACACTCGTCGGCATCAGCGCCTGATGCCGACGAGTGTGCAGATCTCGCGCGGGCGGCCACCGTAACGCCGGGGGACGGCGTAATACCGGCGCAAAGGACCGGTGGTCCACTGGGGGGATGAGCACGCGGCTCGTGCGGGAGACCCGGGTGGTGCACGGCCACCTGCGCGCGTTCCTCCGCGCCGGCAGCGGCCCGCCGCTGCTGCTGATCCACGGCATCGGCAACAACGCGCAGACCTGGGCGGAGGTGATCGGCCCGCTCGCCGAGCAGCACACGGTGATCGCGCCGGACCTGCTCGGCCACGGCGACTCGGACAAGCCGCGGGGCGACTACTCCATCGCCGGCTACGCCAACGGCATGCGCGACCTGCTGTCGGTGCTGGACGTCGAGCAGGTCACCGTGGTCGGCCACTCGCTCGGCGGCGGGGTGGCGCTGCAGTTCGCCTACCAGTTCCCCGAGCGCTGCCAGCGGCTGGTGCTCGTCGGCAGCGGCGGCCTGGGCCCGGAGCTGTCGGCGACGCTGCGGGCGGCCACCCTCCCCGGCGCCGAGCTGGTGCTCACCGGCCTGGCCGGCGCCTCCGGGGCGCTGCGGGCGGGGCTGTGGGCCGTCGAGGGCGTGGGCCGGGTGACCGGGTGGAAGCAGGCGCGCGACCTGGCCGAGGCCGGGGAGGCGCTGCTCGCGCTCAAGGACGTCGAGGCCCGGCGGGCCTTCCTGCGCACGCTGCGCAGCGTCGTCGACGCCCGGGGCCAGGCGGTGACCGCGCTCGACCGGCTCTACCTGGCCGACGCGGTCCCGATGCTGGTGATCTGGGGCAGCCGCGACCCGATCGTGCCGACGAGCCACGCCGACGCCGTCCGCCGGCTGGTGCCCAGCGCCCGCGTCGAGGTCTTCGAGGGCGCCGGGCACTGGCCGCACATCGACGACCCCCAGCGCTTCTGCCGCGTCCTGGCCGCCTTCCTCCGCGACACCGTGCCCGCCGCGCACGACCGGGACAGCTGGCGCGCCCTGCTCGCCCAGGACCGCTGACCCCCCTCGACGAGATCTGCACACTCGTCGCCATCAGCGCGTGATGGCGACGAGTGTGCAGATCTCGACGCGGCTCCCTAGCGTCGCGGGGGTGGATACCTGGGACGTCGTGGTGGCCGGCGGTGGTCCGGCGGGCGCGGCGGCGGCGCTGGGTGCGCGGCGGGCCGGCCTGAGCGTGCTGATCATCGACCGCGCCGAGTTCCCCCGCGACAAGGTGTGCGGCGACGGGATCGCCGCCGAGGCCCTCGACGTGCTCGCCGTCCTCGGCGCGGACCCGGCGGCGCTCGTCGCCGGCCACCCGGCCGTGCCGCGGCTGTCGCTGCGGGCACCGCGCGGCGCGCTCGTCGAGGGGGACACCGCCCGGCCCTCGCACGTCGTCCCCCGGCAGGTGCTGGACGCGCGCATCCTGGCCGCCGCGCTCGCCGCCGGCGCGGTGTTCCGCCGCCACCGGGTCCGGTCGCTGGTCGTGGACGACGACGGCGTGGTCGTCGACGGCGCCCTCCGTGCGCGCGTGCTGGTCGGGGCGGACGGCGCGGAGTCCGTCGTCCGCCGGGCGCTCGGGCTGCCCCGCACCCGGGACGACCGCATCGCGGTGGCGATCCGCGGCTACGCCCCCGAGCCGCGGCTGCGCCCGGGCGCGCAGGCGCTGGTGCTGACCGAGCAGCGGTGGCCGGCCTACGCGTGGTCGTTCCCGCTGGGCGACGGGCGGGCCAACGTCGGGTACGGCGAGCTCGTGTCGGGCGGTGCGAGCCGGGCGGACCTGGTCGCCGGCCTGCACCGCCTGCTGCCCGGCGTCGAGCCGCGGGAGCTGCGCGCGCACCGGCTGCCGCTGTCGACCGGCCGGCACCGCCAGCCCGACGGCCGCGTGCTGCTGGCCGGGGACGCCGCCTCGCTGATCAACCCGCTGACCGGGGAGGGCATCTTCTACGCCGTCCTCTCCGGCGCGCTCGCGGGGGCCGCCGCGGCGGCGGGCGCGGGCGCCGGGGCGGCGGGCGCGGGCGCCGGGGCGGCGTACCGCGTGGCGCTGGGGCGGCGGCTGGGCGGGCACCTGCGCGCGACGACGGTGGCCTCGCAGCTGTCCCGGTGGCCGCGGCTGATGGACGCCGCCGTCCGAGGCGCCGCGGCCGACCAGCGGGTGTTCGACGACGTCGTGGCGCTCGGCCTGGCCGACGGCCGGCTCACCGCCCGGACCCTCGCCGCCGCGGCGCGCAACCTCCGCGACCGGTAGGGACCGCGCCGCTGCCGCCGGGCGGCCGGATCCCGCGCCCGGAGCAGCCCCACCCGAGGCCTGTCTGCACCGCGCCCGGAGGTGTTCCCGAGCGGGCGGGCCGCTGGCACAGTGTCGCGGTCGCCGGGAGGGTCCCGGGGGCTGGAGGGACATCTGATGGTGGACGCGAGCTGGCTGCCCGACCCGAGCGGGACGCACGAGCTGCGCTACTGGAACGGCGGCGCCTGGACCGAGCACGTCTCCGACCAGGGGACGACGGGCATCGACGCGCCGCGGCCCGACCTGCCGCTGCCGGGTGCCGCGGCGCCCCCGCCCCCGCCGCCGCCGGGCGACGCGGACGTGCAGTACTACGGCTCCGCCGAGGCCGGTTTCGCGGCGCCGGACCAGACGCAGCCGGCCGCGTACGGCGCCACCGCCGCCGGGGGCCCCGCGCAGCAGCCGTACGGACAGCAGCAGCCCTACGCGCCGCAGCAGCAGCCGCCGGCGGGCAAGCCGAGCTGGAAGGACCGGCTCAAGCAGGTCGCCGACCAGGGCAAGGCGGTCGCCGAGCAGGGCAAGGCCAAGCTCGCCGAGCAGTCGGCCAAGCGCACCGAGCAGTGGGCCAACGACCCGAACACGCTGTGGTTCGGCGAGAGCAAGGGCGGGGCGACCGGCGCGGCCGGCGTCGCCAAGGCGCGGTACCGGATCACCAAGGACCGCATCTGGATCGAGAGCGGGCTGCTCGGCACCCGCACCGAGAGCGTGCCGCTGTGGGCGGTCCGCGACATGGACGTCCGCCAGGCCCTGTGGCAGCGCGGCAAGGACGTGGGCGACCTCGTCCTCGGCCTCGACGACCCGGCCTACGGCGTCTCCCAGGACACCTTCAACCTGACCGGCGTCCTGGAGAGCGGGACGACCAGCGGCCAGGTCGTGCTGGACAACATCGAGAGCCCGCACCAGGTCTACGACCTGCTCGCGCCGCTGGTGAGCGAGGCGCGGCACAAGAAGACGATGGAGCGGCAGTCGCAGTACGTGCACCACATGAACCCGCAGATGGCCTACGGCGCCCCGCCCGCGCCCGCGCCCGCGCCGGCCCCGGAGGCGAAGCCGGACCTCGTCGAGCAGCTGCGCAAGCTCGGCGAGCTGCGCGACGCGGGGATCCTCACCGAGGAGGAGTTCGCCGCCCAGAAGGCCAAGCTGCTGGGCTGACCGGTGTCCCCTCCGGCCCGTTCCGCGTCGCGGAGCGGGCCGGAGGGCGTCCGGCCGTCCGCGCCGGGGGCGGTCGTCGTCCTCGCGCGGCGGCACCGGGCCACGGGGCCGCGAGCGGAGGGCGTGGGATTCGAACCCACGAGGAGCGCGAACTCCTAGCGGTTTTCAAGACCGCCGCCATCGGCCACTAGGCGAGCCCTCCTGGCCTCCCGAGGCTAGCGCCCGGGCCGCGGCCCGCCGCCGCCCGTCCGCCCGTCCGTCCGTCCGTCCAGCGAGCGGCGAGCGGAGAGGCGGTGGGCGGAGAGACGGCGAGCGGGCGGACGGCGGACGCTCCTATGGCTCGTCAAGCCCCCGCTGCCGGTGGTGATTCGAGGCGTCGGTAGAGCTCTCGGGCGAGGTAGCGCTTGAGGCAGCGCTTGATCTCTCGATCGGTCTTGCCCTGGGCCCGGCGGCGGTCGGCGTAGGCGCGGGTGCGTTCATCGCGTTGCAGCCGGCTGAGGACGACGGTGTGCAGGGCGCGGTTGAGCTGTCTGTCGCCGGAGCGGTTGAGCCGGTAGCGCACGGTCTTGCCCGAGGACGCCGGGATCGGCGCGGTGCCGGCGAGCATCGCGAACGCGGCGTCGCTGCGGCAGCGGCCGGAGTGGGACCAGGCGGTGAGCACGGTGGCGGCCACGATCGGGCCGACTCCGGTCAGTTCGAGCAGGTCCGGCCGCCAGGACCGGACGATGGCGCGGAGGGCCTTCTCGTGGTCGAGCGCTTCGACCTCGAGGAACCGGATCCGGGCGGCCAGGTCGTGCAGCACGGTCAGCGCGGTGATCGTTTCGATGTCGCCGTTGCTGGCGCCAGGGCGCAGCCGGGCGGCGGTGGAGATCATGGCGCGGGTGGTCTGCCCGCGGAACCGGGCGCGCACCGGCTCCGGGGCGGTGATGACCATGGCCAGCAGTTGCCGCTGGGCGGTGGTGGCAGCCTCCACGGCGGCACGCCGGGCGGTCAGGCGCATCTGCAGCGCAGCCCGCTCCGCCCCGGTCTTGGGCTGGGCCAGTTGGGTTCGGGCCAGCGCATCGCGGGCGGCGCGCTCGGCATCGATGGGGTCGGACTTGGCGCCGGCGCGGCGGGCCGGGCGCTTGGGTCGGTCGAGCTCGACGACG
>NZ_JBJNRJ010000039.1:0-46971 GCF_046233715.1 Trujillonella humicola
TCGGACGGAAGTCCCTCGACCACCTGCTCGAAAGACTTGCCGACCACGAACCGCTGGCCGCATGACCCCCGACGTTCCAACGGTGGGGACCACTAGCGAGCGGTGGGGGGCGAGGGGGTCCTCGCTCAGGCCTTGCCGAGGATCCGGTTCATCTTGGTGCCGCACACCGGGCAGGTGCCCTGGGCCATCCGGCGGCCGGACTCGCTGACCTTGACCTCGCCGTCGAAGTCGCGCTTGTCCTTGCACTTCACGCAGTAGCCGTTGTAGCTCTCCGCCACCGTGCTCCTCCTCCTGCTCGGTCCATCCGGTGCCCGGTCGGGGCGCCGCTGGGCGGGAACGCTACCCGGCACGGAGAGGCCGTCCGGTCCCGCGGGCCGATCCGGGGCCCGGACCGGTGACCGGCTCCCCACAGCCTGTGGACGGGACTGTGGACGCGTTGGGGAGCAGGCGGCGTGTCGCTGTGGGCCGGCGGGGGAGAGGGCCGCTCTCCGGAGACCGGTCCGGAGTCCCGACGGCTGCCCCACCTGCAGGAACACCGTCCGGGGGCTGTGGAGGGGCGCAGAGTGCAGCACGTCCCCGGGTCGGGCGCACCCGGTGTCCACCGACCGTGGGGACCTGCACCCGAGCGGGTGTCGCGGAGCGGCGGCGCCCGGCCGCCGTGACTACCGTGCAGACCGTGCCCGGAAGGACTCCTGACACCCCCACCAGCCCCGGACCGGCGGACCGCCCGCCGGCGCAGCGGGCTGCCCGCGCCGTCCCCGCCGCGGCGTCGGAGCTGTCCGGTGCCGGCATGGGGCCGGTGGAGGTCCGCCGCAGCTCCCGGCGACGGCGCACGGTGACCGCGTACCGCGAGTCCGGCCGCACCGTCGTGCTCATCCCGGCCGCGTTCACCCCGGCGGAGGAGCGGCGCTGGGTGGCGCAGATGGTGGCCAAGCTGCAGACCCGCGAGGAACGGCGGCGCCGCTCGGTGGGTGGCGACGAGGAGCTCATGGCGCACGCCCGCGCGCTGTCGGCGGCACACCTCGACGGCGTGCCGCAGCCGAGCAGCGTGCGCTGGGTCGACAACCAGCAGCGGCGCTGGGGCTCGTGCACCCCCGCCGACGGCAGCATCCGGCTGTCCAGCCGGCTGCGCGGCATGCCCCAGTACGTCGTCGACTACGTGCTGGTGCACGAGCTGGCGCACCTGATCGAGCCCAGCCACGACGAGCGGTTCTGGGCGCTGGTGGCCCGCTACCCGCGCGCCGAGCGGGCCCGGGGCTTCCTGGAGGGCGTGGAGCTGGCCCGGCACGCGCCCGGCGAGCTCCCGCCCCCCGAGGACGACGACCTGGTCGACTAGCGCTTCCCGGCGTCGCCCTCGTCGTCCGGCCGGCCCGGGTCACCCGGGTCCTCGGTCAGGGAGCGCAGCTCGTCGTCCACCCCCTGGCGGGCGACGAAGTCCAGCGGCTCGTCGAGGTCCTCCGACGTCGGGAGCAGGTCGGGGTGGGACCAGAGCCGGTCCCGCAGGTCGGCGCCGTGCTGCTGACCCATCGCCCCCCAGACCGTGGCCGCGTCGCGCAGCCGGCGCGGCCGCAGCTGCAGTCCCACCAGCGTGGCGAAGGTCTGCTCGGCCGGTCCGCCCGAGGCGCGGCGGCGGCGCATGGTCTCGGCGAGCGCACCGTGACCGGGCAGCCGGTCGCCCGCGGCGGCCGCGACGACGACGTCGACCCAGCCCTCCACGAGGGCGAGCAGGGTCTCCAGCCGGCGCAGGGCCATCTGCTGCTCGGGGGTCTCCTCCGGCTCGAGCATGGGCAGCAGCCGCTGCAGGCTCTCGGGGTCGTTCGGGTCGATGCCACCGGAGCCCATCGCCTCGGTGACGCCGCGCTCGATCGCCTCCCGGTCGACGGTGATCCCGCGGGCGTAGGCGTGGACGGCGTCGTGCAGCTGCTGGCGCAGCCACGGCACGTGCGCGAACAGCCGCAGCGAGGCGGCCTCGCGCAGCGCCAGGAACAGCCGCACCTCGTCGGCCGGCCGGTCCAGGCCGGCCGCGAACGCGGCCACGTTCTGCGGCACCAGCACCGCGGCGCCGTCGGGGGCCAGGGGCAGGCCGACCTCGGTGCCGGTCAGCACCTCGCCGGCCAGCTTGCCGAAGGCCTGCCCGACCTGGGCGCCGAACATCAGGCCGCCCATCTGGCCCATCATCCCGGCCAGCGGACCGGCCACTGCCATCGCCTCCTGGGGCAGCGCGCCGGTCATGGCGGCCACGACCCGCTCGGCCAGCGGGTCGATCAGCCGGCCCCACTGGGGCAGGGTCTGCTCCACCCACTCGACCCGCGACCAGGCCAGGGTGCGCTCGACCCCGGAGGGCAGGTCGGTCACCTGGTCCAGCCACAGGTCGGCCAGCCGCAGCGCCTCGGCGACCGCGGTCCGCTCGCCGTCGGAGACCGGCTGGGTGCCGGCGGCGAGGGCGCTGATCGCGCCCTGGCGGGCCAGGTCCCAGTTGACCGGTCCGCCGGACCAGTTCATGAGCTTCTGCAGCTCGGCGAACAGCGGCATCTTCGCCAGGAACTCCTGGGGGGTGCCGGCGCCGGCCGCGCCGCCGCCGAAGAGCGCGCCGAGCCCGAAGGGGTCGTTGCCGGCACCGGGCTGGTCCCGACGCTCGGGGTCGCGGTCGGGGAGTCCGAATCCGAACGGCACGTCGCTCATGGCTCCACGGTAGTCGCGGTGATCGCGTCACGACCCGGCCGCGGCCGCCTTCCGCGCACGGCGGACGACCGGCGGAGCAGGGCCGCCTCGCCGGAGTGGTCGCCGGGGTGCGAGCGCCGGGGTCACCGCTCCGGCCTGGGTGCAGGGGCCCGGTGCGAGCTGGCGAGCGCCGGGGGGCACCCAGGTCCTTACCCTAAGCTCGCCGGTCGTGACCCGTCGGATCGCCGTCCTGGGGACCGGCGTGGTGCTGCTCCTCGTCCTCGGCGTGCTCGGGGCCGTGCTGCCCGTGCCCTTCGTCGCCCAGTACCCCGGGCCCACGCTGAACACGGTCGGGGAGGTCGACGGCGAGCCGGTCATCTCGATCGAGGGCCGTGACCGCAACGACGTCAGCGGCGACCTGACCCTGACCACCGTCGGCGTCGGCCGGCCCGGGCTGAGCCTCGTCGAGGCCGTGCAGGGGTACTTCGACGACGAGGTGAGCATCGTCCCGGAGGAGTCGGTCTACCCGCCCGACCGCACCGCCGAGGAGACCCGGCAGGCCAACCTGCAGGCGTTCCTGAGCTCGGAGGAGCGCGCCGAGTCCGCCGCCCTGGCCCACCTGGGGTACCCGGTCCGGCCCGTGGTCCGCGGGCTCTCCGGTGACGACTCGCCGTCGCGGGGCGTGCTGGAGGAGAACGACGCGATCGAGACGGTCGACGGGCGGCCGATCGCCGACCTGGACGCGCTCACCGAGGTGCTGACCGGCATCCCCGGCGGCACGACCGTCGTCGTCGGCTACACGCGGCTGGGGGAGGCCGGCACCGGTCAGGTGACGACCATGGCGGCCACCGGTCGCGAGGGATCGCTGCTGGGCATCGAGGTGGCCGACCGGCCGTCGGCGCCGTTCGACGTGGACATCCAGGTGGCCGACGTGGGCGGTCCCTCGGCGGGCCTGATGCTGACCCTGGGCATCCTGGACCTGGTCGGGGACACCGACCTCACCGAGGGTGCGGTCATCGCCGGGACGGGCACCATCACCGAGGACGGCGCGGTCGGGCCCATCGGCGGCATCCAGCTCAAGATGGTCGCCGCCGAGGAGATCGGCGCCGAGCTGTTCCTGGTTCCCGCGGACAACTGCGCCGAGGCGCTGGACGCCCCGCGGCCCGGGCTCACCCTGGCGCGGGTGGCCAGCCTCGACGACGCGCTCGACGCCCTGGCCGACCACCGCGCCGGCCGCACGCCGCAGGGGTGCTGACCTCCGCCCGCCGTCCACCCTCCGCCGTTCCGCCCGGAGCGGCGCTGGGGGAAGCTTGAGGGCACCCGGGAACCCCGGGCGGCGCCGTGCGTTGTCCGGGTTGACCGGGCCGGCGCCGGACCGGCCGGCTCCGACCCGATGCCGTCCGGCCGCCCGCGGCCGGACGACTGAGCAATGCCGGCTCCGGGGGGTGCGGACCCCCGGAGCCCCGCGCCACCCGCAAGTGAAGGAGACCGCTCGTGGCCATGCGGCCCCCCGTGTCCGTGCCGACGCTGTCGCGGCGCGCCAAGATCGTCATCGGGGCCATCGCCGTCCTGCTGGTGCTCTTCACCGCCATCGGGACGCTGACCAGCGTCTACGTCGACTACCTCTGGTTCGACGAGACCGGCTACACCGAGGTGTTCTGGACCGAGCTCCAGACCCGTGCCCTGCTGTTCGCGGTGGCCGGGGTGGCCACCGGTGGCCTCACCGCGCTGGCGATCTACCTCGCCTACCGCTTCCGGCCCACCTTCCGGCCGATGTCGCTGGAGCAGCAGAACCTGGAGCGCTACCGGCAGTCGCTGGAGCCCCGCCGGGCCCTGGTCCTCTCGGCGGTCGCCGTCGTGGTCGGCCTCTTCGCCGGCTTCACCGCCCAGGGCAACTGGGAGACCTGGCTGGAGTTCCGCAACGCCACCGAGTTCGGCCAGGTGGACCCCCAGTTCGGCCTCGACATCTCGTTCTTCGTCTTCGACTACCCCTTCTACCGGCTGCTGCTCGGGTTCGGCTTCGCCATCGTGCTGCTGGCCCTCATCGGCTCCCTGCTGACCCACTACCTCTTCGGCGGCCTGCGCCTGCAGACCCCGGGGCAGAAGCTGACCTCCGCGGCGATGGTGCAGCTGTCGGTGCTGCTGGGGCTGTTCGTGCTGCTCAAGGCGGTGGCCTACTGGCTGGACCGCTACGGGCTGGTCTACTCCGCCCGCGGTGAGCTGTTCACCGGCGCCAGCTACACCGACACCAACGCGCTGCTGCCGGCCAAGACGATCCTCGTCTTCGCGGCGGCCTTCTGCGCCGTCGCCTTCTTCGCCAACATCGTGGTCCGCAACATCCGGCTGCCCGCCGCGGCGCTGGTCCTGCTGCTGCTGTCCAGCCTCGTGATCGGTGTCGCCTACCCGGCGATCGTCCAGCAGTTCGTGGTGCGGCCCAGCGCCAACGAGCGGGAGGCCGAGTACGTGGCGCGGGCCATCGAGGCGACCCGGCAGGCCTACGGGCTCACCGAGGACAACGTCCGGTACGTGGACTACGCGCAGCGCAACCAGGGCGACGACGTCGACACCGACGCCGCCCAGCGGCAGCTGCGCAACGACACCGACACGATCCCCAACGCGCGCCTGCTCGACCCCAACGTCCTGTCGGCGACCTTCACCGCGCGCCAGCAGATCCGCAACGTGTACGGCTTCCCCGAGAAGCTCGACATCGACCGGTACACGCTGCCCGACCCCGAGACCGGCGAGCTGGTCACGCGGGACTACGTGGTGGCGGTGCGGGAGCTCGACAGCGAGAGCCTGTCGGAGAACCAGTCGAGCTGGATCAACCGGCACACCGTCTACACCCACGGCAACGGCTTCGTCGCGGCCCCGGCCAACCAGGTCGTCGCCGGTCAGGAGGGTGGCGAGCCGAACTTCACCACCCGGGACCTGCCGACCGTCGGCGACATCGAGGTCGAGCAGTCGCGGATCTACTACGGCGAGCTGATCCAGGACCAGGGCGAGGACGTGTACTCGGTGGTCGGGGCGCCGGAGGGCGAGGCGCCGCGGGAGTTCGACCGTCCCGAGGACGGCTCCGACGAGGGCCAGGTGAACAACACCTACGACGGCGAGGGCGGGGTGGCCATCGGCAGCTTCTTCCGCCAGCTGACGTTCGCGATCCACTACCGGGAGCGCAACTTCCTGCTCTCCAGCGCCGTGAACGACGCCTCCCGCGTGCTCTACGTCCGCAACCCGCGCGACCGGGTGGAGAAGGCGGCGCCCTTCCTCGAGGTCGACGGCGACCCCTACCCGGCGGTCATCGACGGGCGGATCACCTGGATCCTCGACGGTTACACCACCTCGGACGCCTACCCCTACGCCGAGTTCATGGAGCTGCGCGAGGCGGCCCAGGACGCGCTGACCGGCACCGGGACGACGGCGCTGCCCGAGGAGCAGTTCAACTACATCCGCAACTCGGTCAAGGCCACCGTCGACGCCTACGACGGCACCGTGACGCTGTACGCCTGGGACGAGGAGGACCCGGTCCTCGAGACCTACATGAAGGCGTTCCCCGGTGTGGTGCAGCCGCGCGAGGAGATGTCGGACAACCTGGTGCAGCACGTGCGGTACCCCGAGGACCTGTTCAAGCTGCAGCGCGACATCCTGACGCGTTACCACGTCGACGACCCGATCGACTTCTACGCCCAGAACGACCGCTGGCAGGTCCCGGCCGACCCGACCGTGGACACCGACGACGCCCAGCCGCCGTACTACATCCTCGCCCAGCGGCCGGGGGACGACGAGGCGATCTTCCAGCTGACCAGCGCGCTGAACGCGTTCCGGCGGGAGAACCTGTCCTCGTTCATCTCGGCGTCGAGCAACCCCGACACCTACGGCGAGATCGTGGTGCTGCGACTGCCGGGCAACACCCCCTTCCGCGGCCCCCAGCAGGTGCAGCAGTCGTTCAACACCAACGACGAGGTCGCGCGTGACCTGACGCTGTTCAACAGCCAGGACTCGCAGGCCGTCTTCGGCAACCTGCTGACCCTGCCGATCGGCGGGGACGGGCTCCTGTACGTGCAGCCGCTCTACGTGGAGGGGACCGGCCAGAGCTCCTTCCCGCTGCTGCGCAAGGTGCTGGTCAACTACGGCGGCCAGGTCGGCTACGCCAACACGCTGTCCGAGGCCCTGGACCAGGTGTTCGGCACCGGCGCCGGCGACGTCGCGGTCGACAGCGACGACGCCGGGACCGAGCCCGATCCCGAGCCCGAGCCGCCGGCCAACGGGACCCCCGAGCCGACGCCGGGTGACGATCCGACGACCGCGCCCCCGCCACCGCCGGCGGGCGGTGGGAACGGCGCCACGCCCGAGCTGGACCAGGCCGTCGCCGACCTCGACGCGGCGCTGGACGCGCTGGCCGACGCCCAGCGCAGCGGAGACTTCTCCGCGCAGGGCCAGGCGCTGGCGAACCTCCAGCAGGCGGTCGAGGCGTACCAGGCCGCCCAGGCGGCTGCGGGCGGACCGGGCGGCTGAGCCGGCCGCGGGGGCGGGGTGTGCCCGGTGACACCCCGCCCCCCGCAGCCGGGCCGTCGGGAGGCGTGTAAGCTGATCTCACCGACGCGGGGTGGAGCAGCTCGGTAGCTCGCTGGGCTCATAACCCAGAGGTCGCAGGTTCGAATCCTGCCCCCGCTACTACGCGGACGTGTGATTCCGCTCGTCAGGACCGGCCCCTACCGCTCAGCGGAGGGGCCGGTGCCGTTTCCGGCCGCGGTGCGGGCCGCCGGTGCTCCGGCATCCGGGGGAGCGCTGCTGTCAGGCATCCTCCGCACGCCGCCACCACCGTGCCCCCGGCCTACCCCGGCCTGGGCACTCGAGGCCGCCGCCACCGGCGACTGGCGAGCTCTCCTCGAGGGTCCGAGGCCATCCCCTTGCCCTCCCCGTCCGATCCCCGCCGGAGCCGGGTCAGTCGGTGGGCTCCGCCGGCTCGTCAGGGGCGGCGTCCTGCTCGCGGCGGAAGCGCAGCGACTCGACCAGCACGTAGCCGAACAGGACGCTCCAGGCGGCCTGGAGGAACGCCTCCGCCCACGCCGCGTCGACCAGCCGCACCACCATCTGCACCAGGGTGTAGGCGAGCGCGGCGGCGGCCAGCACCTGCACGCCGCGGTTGCCGAACCAGGGCGGGCGGAACGGAGCGAGAGCCACGAGCGCCACGCTAACCCGGTGCTGCGGAGCCCGGCCGCCATCTGCGTCCAGGTGAACCCGCGTCGTCGACCAGCACCTGGTGCGCGAGGGGCCGACCGCGCTGCCGGAGCCGGCCGACCGCCCTCGACCTCGTCGGCGTCGCCGAGGACGGCGCGCAGGCCCTCGAGCCGGTCGCCTGAGGGCACCCCACGCCGTCCCGACGGACTGCGGATGCCCTGGTGGACGGCGTCCGAGCCGACGGTCACGACGCACGTCGACCGACCGGATCGTCGCCGGGACCGCCGCCTGCGACCGTGCCCAGGTGATCCGCCGGGCCCACCGGAACGGGGCGGCCGGGCCACGGGCGGCGGGGCGTCCCGACGGCCCGCGGCGGCGTCGAGATCACGCTGTCCGACACCGGTGTCCTGGGCATCGTCGTGCTCCGCATGGAGGAACGAGGGGCGGGGAACGGACCACCAGGGGGTGCGCAGGAGCGTCGGCATCAGGTCGTGACCTGCGGGAAGAGGCGAAGTCGACCAGCAACGGCGGTGGTCCCGCCGGTCCGGCGCATCGAGGAGGAGCAGCAGCGTGAGCCTGCAGATGCACGCCGTGGCGGCCGTGCTGCGGTTGACCCGCAAGCGCGCGATGGCGACCCCGGAGCGGGCCCGCCGGCGGCTGGCCGCTGCCAAGGGGTCCGCCACGCCGCCCGCCCACCTCGCCCGGCGGCACCGGGTCGGCACGCGCGAGGTGGGCGGCTTCCCGTGCACCATGGTCGCCCCGCGCGGCCGACCGCCCGTCCGCGCCGCGGTGTACCTGCACGGCGGGGCCTACATCAGCGCGATCTCCCCGCAGCACTGGGCGCTGGTGTCACGGCTGGCCGACGCCGGGGTGCGGGTGGAGGTGCCCCACTACGGGCTGGCGCCGCGGCACACGCACCGCGACGCGTACCCCTTCCTCACCGCCGTGTACCGGGAGCTGCTCGCCGACGTCGACGCCTCCGCGGTCACCCTGGCCGGCGACTCCGCCGGCGGCGGCCTGGCCCTCGGTCTGGCGCAGACCCTCGCAGCCGGGGGCCTGCGGCAGCCGCGGCGGGTGGTGCTCCTCTCGCCGTGGCTGGACCTGACGCTGAGCCACCCGGACCTGCCCGCGGTGGAGGACCGCGACCCGTGGTTGTGCAGCACGGGCCTGCGCATCGCCGCCGACGCGTGGGCGGGTGGCGACGACCCGACCGATCCGCGGCTGAGCCCGGGCGCCGGCCCCCTGGCCGGGCTGGCGCCGGTGCACGTGTACGTCGGTACGCGGGAGATCTGCCTGCCCGACGCCCTCTCCCTCCGCGACCGCGCACGGGCCGAGGGTGCCGACGTTGAGCTCACCGTGTGCCCGGGCGCCGTCCACGTGTACCCGCTGGTGCCCGCACCGGAGGGGCAGGCCGCTGCCCAGCGGGTGGTGCGCGAGATCGCCGCGGGATGATCCGGGCATGCCGCACGTCCTGCTCGCCAGCTGCGCCGACGCCGCCGGGCGGGACGACGACGAGCCGCTCCTGCTGTCCGCGCTCGCCGACGCCGGGCTGACCGCCGCGGTCGCGGACTGGGCCGACCCCGGGGTGGACTGGGCCGCCGCCGAGCTCGTCGTCGTCCGGTCGACCTGGGACTACGCGCCGCGCCGGGAGCAGTTCCTCGCCTGGGCCCGGCGGGTGGCCGCGGCGACGACGCTGCTCAACCCCGTCGGCGTCCTCGAGTGGAACACCGACAAGCGGTACCTCGCCGAGCTCGCCGCCGCGGGTCTGCCCGTGGTCCCCACGGCGTGGGTGACCGAGGCCGGGGAGCTGCCCGCCGCGCTGGCGCGGTGGGACGGCGACGTGGTGGTCAAGCCGGTGGTCTCGGCGGGCGCGCGCGACACCGCACGCTTCCCGGTCGCCGGGCGGGACCGGGCCGCCGCGTTCGCCCGCCGGCTGCTGGACGCCGGCCGGCCGGTGATGGTGCAGCCCTACCTCGACCGGCTGGACGCCGAGGGGGAGACCGGCCTCGTGCACCTCGACGGCTCCTTCAGCCACGCCTTCGGCAAGGGGGCGCTGCTGGCCGCCGGACCGCTCGGGGCCGGGCTGTTCGCGGAGGAGACGATCACCGCCCGGGCGGCCCGTGACGACCAGCGCGCGATCGGCGACGACGTCCTCGCGGTGCTGCGGGCGCGCACGGGGGAGGTGCCGCTCTACGCGCGGGTCGACCTGGTCCCGGGCCCCGACGGGCGCCCGCTGCTGCTCGAGCTGGAGCTCACCGAGCCGAGCCTGTTCCTGGGCGTGGCCGACGGCGCGGCGCAGCGGCTGGCGTCGGCGATCGCCGCCCGGCTCGGCTGATGCCGGCCGGCGCCGGTCACACCCCGGCTGCGTGCAGCTGCCCCGCGTCCCGTCCGTGCCGCGGCCGCGGCAGCGCGGGCAGCGAGCTGCGGGGTCCCCGGTCCCCGTGGCGTGGGAGCCGCTGGGTGGCCCGCTCCTCGTGGGCGGACCGGGCAGGCGGGGCGGGCCGGTCCGGCAGGGCCGGCGGCAGTGGCAGCCGGACGGTCTCGAGGTCCACCCACGCCGTCCGCTTGTAGCCCTCGACCAGGGCGGTCACCCGCAGCCAGCAGGTGCCGTCGGCGTCGTGCCGCCAGCCGAGCAGCGCACCGATCCACCAGCTGCCCCGGTGCAGCACCTCCACCGGCTTCGGGCGGCGGAGGAAGGTCACCGTCGACTCCGCACCCACGTGCGTGACCCTAGGTCGCTGAGCGGTCACTGCCCGGGAGGCGCGCACGGCCGCGGCCGGCGGAGGCCGCTCCGGCGCGGCGGGCCCCGCGACGCCATCCGGGTGGCCGCAGCGGGCGGCGGCGCGCGAGCCGGACCACCAGCTCACCGAGGATCAGCCCGGCGGCCAGCGCGAGGCCGGTGGTCACGGCCGAGCCGAGCAGTTCCATCCCGCCGAGGTCGTCGCCCTCGGCCAGGTGGCGCATCCCCCGGTAGATGGTCAGCCCCGGCAGCAGCGGCACCACGCCGGCGACCGTGTGGACCACCGTGGGCATCCGCTGCCAGCCGGCCAGCAGGTGTCCGGCGGCGCCGATCGCGACCGCGGCGCTCGCGGCGGCGAGGACGGCGGGCAGCTCGAGCCGCGTGATGGACAGCGACAGCCCCCAGCCGCCCGCGCCGAGCGCGGCGACGGCGGGCAGCGCCCGCGCGGGAGCGCGGTTGGCCAGGGCGAAGGCCGTCGCGACGACCGCGGCGGCCAGCACCTCGGCGACCACCCGCCCCAGCTGGGCCGCCGGTGGGTCGACGATGCGGACCGGCAGGCCGAGCCGCACCCCGACGGCCAGGGCCACGGCGATGCCGCTGACGATCCCCGCGGTGAGCAGGACGGTCTCCAGCGCCCGTGCGGCCGCCGTGACGTAGAAGCCGGTGATGGCGTCCTGCACCGCGCCGACCAGCGTCACCCCCGGCAGGAGCAGCACGATGCCGCCGGCCACGACGAGGGCGGGCCGCACGCCGGCCTCCGCCGCGACCAGGGCCAGTGCCACCGCCGTCGCCAGCAGCCCGCCGGTCACGTTGAGGAAGAACGGCGGGAGCCCGGCCCGGCCCAGCCGCGCGTTCACCACGTCGATGACCACGGTCGCGCCGAAGGCCGCCCCGGTGACCACGGGGCCGGCCCCCAGCAGCACCGCGACCGATGCCGCCAGGACGGCGCGGGCGCAGGTGACCACGGGCCGGCGGTAGGGGGAGGGCGCGGCGGTCACCCGGGAGAACCGCTCCTCGGCCGCGGAGAGGGGGATGCGCCCGGCCACGAAGTCCTCGACGAGGACGTGCACCCCGGTCACGCGGGTGTGGTCCAGCTCGCCGGCGTGGACGAGGCGGATCGCCGAGACGGGCGTCGACCCACCGGCCGGCACCGCGGACAGCGCGATCGAGGTGAAGGTGATGTCGCACTCCACCCGGCGCAGGCCGCCGGCCCGCGCCACGGCGGTGCACACGTCGGTGACCGCCGCGGCGCCGACGCCGCCGGCCAGCAGGACCTCGCCCACTGCCAGCGTCAGGTCGAGGACGCGCTGGGCCTCGTCCTGCCCGGGCCGTGCGGTGTCCACCCGCCCACGATGACCGAACGCCGGTCGCCCGCGTGACGTGGGTCTGCTCACGATGAGAAGGGCGGAGGAGCCGTATACCTTCGAAAAGTTGTCTTGCTCATCGATGTGGCCACCCGACCGTCTGCGCCGATCCCGGCTGCGCAACCCCGACCACGTCTGGAGAGACCGCCCGTGCGGAGGACCTCCGTCGTCTTCTGGGCCTCGCTGGCCCTCGTCCTGCCCTTCGTCCTGTGGGGTGCGCTGTCCCCGGAGACGCTGTCGTCGGGCGCGGAGGCGGCCCGCACCTTCGTCGTCGACCGGTTCGGCTGGTTCTACCTGCTGACCGCGTCCGGCCTGCTCATCGGTGTCATCGCCCTGGCGGCGTCCCGGTACGGCAGGGTCCGCCTCGGCGCGGACGACGAACGCCCGGAGTACAGCACCGGCGCGTGGTTCGCGATGCTGTTCAGCGCGGGCATGGGCATCGGGCTGGTGTTCTGGGGCGTGGCCGAGCCGGTGTCGCACCTCCTGGCGCCGCCCACCGCCGAGCCGGGGAGCACCGAGGCCGCCCGCGACGCCCTCCGGTACTCCTTCTTCCACTGGGGCCTGCACCCGTGGGCCATCTACGCGGTGCTGGCGCTCGCGCTGGCCTACGCCCGGTTCCGCCGCGGGTGGAAGGCCACGGTGAGCGGTGCGCTGCGGCCGCTGCTCGGCGACCGCGTCGACGGGCCGCTGGGCGTGGCGGTCGACACCGTCGCGGTGGTCGCCACCGTCTTCGGCGTGGCCACCTCCCTCGGTCTCGGAGCGGCCCAGATCAACGGCGGGCTCGCGGCACTGGCCGGGGGCATCGCGGTCGAACCCGGGGTGCAGCTGGCGATCATCGCCGTCATCACCGTGCTGTTCCTCGTCTCGGCGCTGTCCGGGCTGGACCGGGGGATCAAGTGGCTGTCCTCGGCCAACGTGGTGCTCGCCGTCGGCCTGCTGCTGTTCGTGCTGCTCACCGCCCAGAGCGGACGCCTGCTCGGGGCCTTCACCACCACCCTGGGCGGCTACCTGTCCGAGCTGCCCGCCATGAGCCTGCAGACCGGGCCGTTCGACACGGCGCGGTCGGAGTGGATCAACGGGTGGACGGTCTTCTACTGGGCCTGGTGGATCTCCTGGTCGCCGTTCGTCGCGACCTTCATCGCCCGCATCTCCCGCGGTCGCACCGTCCGCGAGTTCGTCGTCGGCGTCCTGGCGGTCCCCACGGCGCTGTCCGGCCTGTGGTTCTCGGTGTTCGGGGGCGCCGGCGTCCTCGCCGAGCGGGACGGCGCGGAGCTCTCGGAGCAGGGTGCCGAGTCGCAGCTGTTCGGGCTGCTCGCCACCCTGCCCGGCGGGGTGGTCGCCGGCATCGGGGCGATGATCCTGATCGTCACCTTCTTCGTCACCAGCGCCGACTCGGCCACCTTCGTGCTGGGATCGCTGAGCTCGCGGGAGGGCCGCGACCCCGCCCGGTCGGTCACCGTGGTGTGGGGGCTCGTGATCGCCGCCTCCGCGGCCGCGCTGCTGGTCAGCGGCGGCCTCGGCGGGCTGCAGACCGCCTCGATCGTCGCGGCCTTCCCCTTCGCCGTCGTGCTCATCCTCGTCCTCGTCTCCCTCGTGAGGGGGCTGCGGCAGGAGGCCCTCCCCGCTGCCACCGCACCGGCAGCCCCCGTGCCGGCGGCCCCGCTGCCGGCCGAGCCCGTGCCGGCCGATCCGACGCCCGGCGACGACCCGGTGCGCGCGGCCGGCCGGTGACCGGGCGACTGGCCGCCTACGGCTGCTACGCACTGGGCAGCGGGGTGTTCGTCGGATCGGCGCTGTCGCGCGGATCCCTGCTCGTCGCACTCGGCAGCCTCCTGTTCCTCACCGGCACGTTGCTGCTCGCCGGCGCCGAGTTCCGGCGGTCCCGGGGACCGGCGGTGCCGCCGTCCCGGCGGGCCACCCGGACGCCCCCGCGGCGGCGCGGCCGGCGGACGTGTACGGTGGTGCTACCGACGCGGGGTGGAGCAGCTCGGTAGCTCGCTGGGCTCATAACCCAGAGGTCACAGGTTCGAATCCTGTCCCCGCTACCACCACGAGGGCCCGGTCACCACGGTGACCGGGCCCTCGTCGCGTCCGGGCGGCACGACGGGGAACAGCCGCCGCGCCGCCCGGGTTGGGGCGGGGCATGGAACCCACCGTGCAGGACGTCCCCGAGTCCTCCCGCTACGAGATCCGCGACGGCGACCGGGTGCTCGGGCTGGCTGCGTACCGGCGGGAGGGCGGGCGCACCGTCTTCACCCACACCGAGATCGACGACGACGCCGAGGGATCGGGCCTGGGCGGGCGCCTCGTCCGCGGAGCGCTCGACGACGTCCGGGCCCGCGGCGGCAGCCTCGTCCCGCAGTGCAGCTTCGTGCGCGGCTGGATCGAGCGGCACCCGGAGTACGCCGACCTGGTCGACGGCGCCGGGGCGTGACCGTGACCGGCGCGGGTCCGGTCGGGCAGCATGACGCCGTGCACGACGCCGCTGAGCACGTCCTGGGCGACCCCGACGCACCGGTCACCGTGCTGGAGTACGGCGACTACGAGTGCCCGTACTGCGCGGCCGCCGCGCCGGTGCTGCGCCGGCTGGTGGCGGAGTCCGGTGGCCGCGTCCGCCTGGTGTTCCGCAACTTCCCGCTCGCCGACCGGCACCCCTACGCCCTGACCGCCGCGCTGGCCGCCGAGGCGGCCGGCGCGCAGGGCGCCTTCTGGGGAATGCACGAGCTGCTGTTCGCCAAGCAGGACCGGCTCACCGACGCCGCGCTGCGCGAGTACGCCCGCAAGCTGGGACTGGACGCCGACCGGGTGGTCGGGGCGGCGGCGCAGCCGTTCGGCGACAAGGTCGAGGCCGACTTCGCCGCCGGCCTGGCGATGGGGGTCGAGGGGACGCCGACCCTCTTCGTCGGGGGCCGGCGCTACGCCGGGCGGGTGGAGATCGCCGCGCTGCGCCGGGCCGTGGCCGCCGTCCCCGGCATCGTGGCCGACGCCGGACCGCCGCCCGAGGGCGACTCCTGCACGTGGGCTCCCGGCGCCGGACCCTCAGCGCCGCAGGGCGGGCTCCAGCCAGGGCCGCGGCGGAAGCGCCGGTGGTCCGTCGGCCTCCGGCGTGCACAGCGGGAACCGGTCACCGAGGACGCGCAGCAGCACCACGCCGACAACGGCCGCGGTGAGCGAGCCGCCGAGGATGCCGATCATCGCCTGCTCGCGCAGGGCCGGGGCGTCCCGGAAGGCCAGGTCGGCGATGAACAGCGAGATGGTGAAGCCGATGCCGGCCAGCGTCGCGCCGGCCACCAGGTGTGACCAGCGGACCCCGCCGGGCAGCACGCCCCACCCGGTGCGCAGCGCCAGCGTCGCACCCAGGGTGATGCCGACCGCGTTGCCCACCAGCAGCGCCACCGCCACGCCGATGGTCACCGGTGAGGTCAGCGCGTCGCCGAGGGTCGCCGGGTCCAGCGGCACACCGGCGTTGGCCAGCCCGAACACCGGGACGACGGCGTAGGCCGTCCACCGGTGCAGGCGGTGCTGCAGGCGCGCGTTCGCCGGCACCGTCGAGGCCACGGCCAGGGAGGCCAGCCGGGCACGCTCGGCGTCGGGCTGCTCGCGCAGCGCCCGGCCGTAGGCGCTGGTGCGCTGGACCTCCTCCCGCGACGGCGGCCGGGAGGGCAGGAGCAGGCCGAGGACGACCCCGGCCAGCGTGGCGTGCACCCCCGACTCGTGCACGGCCAGCCACAGCGCCGTCCCGACGACGACGTAGGGCCACAGCCGCCACACCCCGGCCCACCGCAGCGCGACGACCGCGGCCACCAGCAGCGCGGACACCGCGAGCGCCGGCAGGACGAGGTCGTCGGAGTAGAACAGCGCCATCACCGAGATCGCGCCGATGTCGTCGACGATGGCCAGGGTCAGCAGGAACAGCCGCAGCCGGTCGGGGCAGCGGGGTCCGAACAACGCCAGCACGCCGAGCACGAAGGCGGTGTCGGTGGACATGACGACGCCCCACCCGGCCGACGCCTCCCCGGTGGGGTTGAACGCCAGGTAGATGGCCGCGGGCACGGCCAGCCCGCCGAGCGCACCCAGCGCCGGCGCGGCGACCGACCGGCGGTCGCGCATCTCCCCGGTGCTGACCTCGCGGGTGATCTCGAGCCCGACGACGAGGAAGAACAGGGCCATCGCGCCGTCGTTGACCCAGTGCCGCAGGTCCATCTCGAGCACGAGGTCACCGGCGCCCAGCGAGACCGGCATGTGCCAGAAGGAGTCGTAACCGTCCGACCACGGCGAGTTGGCCCAGGCCAGGGCGCAGAGCGTGGCGATCAGCAGCAGCGCCGAGCCGCCGGCCTCGGTCCCGACGTACAGCCGCGACGACGGCGAGAGCGTCGGGAGGGTGACCCGCGTCGCCGGACCGGGGCGAGGTGGCTGGCTCACCGGCTCACAGGACCTGCTGGCCGTACATCTCGCCGAGCGGATCGGCGATGAGCTCGACGCGCGCTCCGTCCGGGTCGCGGAAGTACACCGAGACTCCGCTGTGCACCTCGTGCGGGACACCGGCGGCCGCCAGTCGCTCCACGAGCGCGTGCCACCGCTCGGGCTCGACGCTGATGGCCAGGTGGTGCAGACCGCCGAGCACCTCGGCGTAGGGGCCGACGTCCAGGCCCGGGAAGTCGAAGAAGGCGATCAGGTTGCCGTTGCCGATGTCGAAGAAGAAGTGCGAGGAGCCGGGGTAGTCCCGGTTCTCGATCAGCTCGGTCAGGGGGAAGCCGAGCACGTCCTGGTAGAAGCGGACGGTCCGTTCCACGTCGGAGCTGATCAGCGCGGTGTGGTGCAGGCCGCGGGCGGTCGAGGCCGGTCGCTGCCCGGCCGGGCGCAGGTGCGCCGCCCGGATGCGGGCCCGCTCGGCCTCGGCCGCAGCGGGGTCGACGGTGCTGTGGGGCGTGCTCATGGCGGCGATCCTCCCGTGCCGGGGCGCTCCTGGGTGCCCCCGACAACCGCCGCGATCCGGGATCGCTTCCCGGCGGTCACGGCCGGGTGTGCCTCCGCCGCACGCCGAGCACCGCGGTGGCCACGACCAGCACCGCGCCCATGACGGCCAGCCAGAACAGCGCCTTGACCACCGCCCCGATCACGGTCACGACGAGCCACAGCACCAGCAGCGCGCCGATCACCTTGAGAGCCATGCCGTCCTCCTCCGGGGTCGAGGTCAGGCCGGTGCCTGCGCCAGGGCCTGCTCGAGGTCGGCGAGCAGGTCCTCGACGTCCTCGATGCCCACCGACAGGCGCACCAGGTCGCCCGGTACCTCCAGCGGGGACCCGGCCGCGCTGGCGTGCGTCATCCGGTGCGGGTGCTCGACGAGGGACTCCACGCCGCCCAGCGACTCGGCCAGCGTGAACAGCTCGGTGCGCTCGCAGACCCGCAGGGCCGCCTCCTCCCCGCCGGCCAGCCGGAACGAGACCATCCCGCCGAAGCCGGACATCTGCCGGGCCGCGACGGCGTGCCCCGGGTGGTCGGGCAGGCCCGGGTAGAGGACGGCGGAGACCTCCGGCCGGCCGGTGAGGAACTCCACCACCCGGCCGGCGTTGGCGCAGTGCCGGTCCATCCGCACGCCCAGGGTCTTGATGCCGCGCAGCACCAGCCAGGCGTCGAAGGGGCCGTTGACCGCGCCCATCGCGTTCTGGTGGAAGGCCAGCTGCTCGGCGAGGCCGTCGTCGGCGACGACCAGCGCTCCGCCGACGACGTCGGAGTGCCCGCCGAGGTACTTCGTCGTCGAGTGGACGACGACGTCGGCGCCCAGCGTCAGCGGCCGCTGCAGGTAGGGCGAGGCGAAGGTGTTGTCGACCACGAGCAGCGCACCGGCGTCGTGCGCGATCTGGGCCAGCCCGGCGACGTCGGCGATGTTGAGCAGCGGGTTGGTCGGCGTCTCGCACCACAGGACCGCCGTGGTGTCGCGCATCGCGGCGCGGACGGCGTCGAGGTCGCCGAGGTCGACCGGCGTGTGCTCGACGCCCCAGCGGGCGGCCACCTTCGACAGCAGCCGGAACGTGCCGCCGTACGCGTCGCCGGCCAGCACCACGTGCGAGCCCGGCGTGCAGACGGTGCGCAGCAGCGTGTCCTCGGCGGCCAGGCCCGAGGCGAACGACAGCCCGGCGGTGCCCTCCTCCAGCGCGGCGAGGGCCTCCTGCAGCGCCGTCCTGGTGGGGTTGGCGCTGCGGCTGTACTCGTAGCCCTGCCGCAGGCCGCCGACGCCGTCCTGCTTGAACGTCGTCGTCAGGTGCAGCGGCGGGACCACCGCCCCGGTCGCCGGGTCGGGGTCCTGCCCGGCGTGGATGGCGCGGGTGCTGAAGCCGTGCGTGCTCATGCGCCGACCGTAGGCGCGGTGCCGGCGGGGATGCCGGCGAGGTGGCCGAGCACGTCCTGCCGGGTGACGACGCCGGCCGGCTTGCCGTCGACGTGCACGAGCAGCGCGTCGGCCGCTCCGAAGGCGCTCACCGCCTCGCTCACCGGCTCGCCGGATCCGATGATCGGCAGCGGGGCGGACATGTGCTTCTCCACCCGGTCGGCCAGCGAGGCGCGGCCGGCGAAGAGCGCGTCGAGCAGCACCTTCTCGTCGACCGACCCGATGACCTCGCCCGCGGTCACGGGCGGCTCGGCACGCACCACCGGCATCTGGCTGACCCCGTACTCGCGCAGGATGTCGATCGCCTCGCGGACCGTCTCGTTGGGGTGGGTGTGCACCAGCGACGGCGTCTCGCCGGACTTGATGTGCAGCAGCTCGCCGACGGTCTCCTCGCCGGTGGCCGCCAGGAAGCCGTAGTCGGCCATCCACGCGTCGTTGAAGATCTTGTTGAGGTAGCCGCGGCCGCCGTCGGGCAGCAGCACGACGAGGACGTCGTCCCGGGTCAGCCGTTCGGCGGCGCGGAGCGCGGCGACCACGGCCATCCCGCACGAGCCGCCGACCAGCAGGCCCTCCTCGCGGGCCAGCCGCCGGGTCATGGCGAAGGAGTCCCCGTCGGATACCGGGATGACCTCGTCGGCGATCCCCCGGTCGTAGGTGGACGGCCAGAAGTCCTCGCCCACGCCCTCGACGAGGTACGGGCGGCCGGTCCCGCCGGAGTAGACCGAGCCCTCCGGGTCGGCGCCCACGACGCGGACGCGACCGCCGGAGACCTCCTTGAGGTAGCGGCCGATGCCGCTGATGGTGCCGCCGGTGCCCATCCCGGTGACGAAGGTGGTGATGCGGCCCTCGGTCTGCGCCCAGATCTCCGGACCGGTGGTCTCGTAGTGCGACTGCGGGTTCGCCGGGTTGGAGTACTGGTCGGGCTTCCAGCCGCCGGGGGTCTCCCGCGCGAGCCGGTCGGAGACCGAGTAGTAGGAGCGGGGGTCGGACGGGTCGACGGCGGTGGGGCAGACGACGACCTCGGCGCCGTAGGCCTTGAGGACGTTGATCTTCTCCTGGCCGACCTTGTCCGGGCAGATGAAGATGCACCGGTAGCCGCGCTGCTGGGCCACCAGGGCCAGGCCGATGCCGGTGTTGCCGCTGGTCGGTTCCACGATCGTGCCGCCCGGCTGCAGCGCGCCGCTGGCCTCGGCGGCGTCGACCATCCGGACGGCGATGCGGTCCTTGACCGAGCCGCCGGGATTCAGGTACTCGACCTTGGCCAGCACCAGGGGTGCGTCGGGGCCGAGGTCCCGGGTGACCGAGTTCAGCCGGACCAGCGGGGTGTTCCCGACCAGGTCGACCACGGATTCGGCGTACTGCACGGCGGACCTCCTCGTTCGGCGCCCGGGAGCCCGGTCGGGCGGCGCCGTCCCCATCCCAGCAGAGCGGCGCGCCGCGTGCGTCGGAGGTGTCCCCGATCGAGGGCCTGGCGCGGCGCGGGGCGGCGGCGCGAGGATGCCGGGGTGACCACTCCCGGCGGCCCGAGCACCGACCCGACCTGCGGAGTGGCCCACGGGGCGCCGGCGGCCGGGGCGACCGACCGGGTGCTGGTGGCCGTCTTCGCCTCTCCGGTGGCCGACGTGCTGCTGCGCTGGGCTCCGGAGCTCGGCTACCGGACGGTGCTGCTCGACCCCGACCCCTCCCGCGGCGCCGGGACGACCGGGTTCGACGGGCTCGACCTGCCGGCCGGGGACGCCGACGTCGTCGTCACCGACCACCACCGGCCCGAGCTCGGCGAGGTCCTGCGCGACGCGCTGGCCCGGCCGGTGCGCTGGGTCGGCGTGATGGGCAACCCGCGGCACGAGGGCCCGCACGTCGCCGCCCTGACCGCGCTCGGCGTCCCGGCCGCCGACATCGCCCGGGTGCACCGACCGATCGGGCTGGACATCGGGTCCCGGGCGCCGGCGGAGATCGCGCTGAGCACGCTCGCCGGGCTGCTGGCCGACCGCAACGGCCGGTCCGGCGGCACGGCGCACGGCCGCGCCGCCGCGGCGTCGGGCTGACCGCGCCGGCGCGGCTCAGGGTCGAGCGGGTGCCTGCAGGTAGGACAGCGCGGCGGCGTGCAGCGCGCCGTTGGTGGCCAGCGCGCTGCCCCCGGCCGGCCCGGGCGTGCCCGTGACGTCGGTGAAGGTGCCGCCCGCCTCGCGGACGATGACGTCGAGGGCGGCGAGGTCCCACACCAACACCTCGGGCTCGCAGGCGACGTCGACCGCGCCCTCGGCCAGCAGCACGTAGCTCCAGAAGTCGCCGTAGGCCCGGGTCCGCCACACCGTGCGGGTCAGGTCGAGGAAGCCGCCGAGCAGGCCGCGCTCCTCCCAGCCCGACAGCGAGGAGTAGCTGAGGCTGGCGTCGGCCAGGTCGCGCACGCCGGAGACCCGGCAGCGGGTCGCCGACTCCAGCCGCCGCCCGGTCCAGGCGCCCACGCCCTTGGCCGCCCACCAGCGGCGGTTCAGCGCCGGGGCCGAGACCAGCCCGACCACCGGCTCGTCGCCGTCGAACAGCGCGATGAGGGTGGCCCAGACCGGGACGCCGCGGACGAAGTTCTTGGTGCCGTCGATCGGGTCGAGCACCCAGCGGCGGGGCCCGTGGCCGGTCGTGCCCATCTCCTCGCCGAGGACGGCGTCACGGGTGCGCGCCCGGGCCAGGGTGATCCGCAGCTGCTCCTCGACCGCCCGGTCGGCGTCGGTGACCGGCGTGAGGTCGGGCTTGGTGTCGACCTGGAGGTCCTGCGCGCGGAAGCGGTCCATGCTGATGGAGTCGGCCTGGTCGGCCAGCACGTGCGCCAGGTGCATGTCCCCGGTGTGGTCCCGCCCCGACGTCATGGACACCGAACCTAGCGGGCGGGGCCTGGTTACCGTCGGACGTGTGGACGCCCGACCCGATGCGACGACGATCGCCGGGCTGCTGGCCGACCCCGTCCGGCTGCGCGTCGTCGGCGCGCTGGCGCTCGGCGCGACCACCCTCGAGGAGGCCGCCGAGGCGTCGGGGCTGTCGCTCAAGGACGTCGCGCTGGCCGCCCGCCGGCTGGCCCGGGCGGGACTGGTGCGGCGGGACCGGCACGCGCTGGAGCTGCTGACCGACCGGTTCGGCGCCGCAGCGCGGGCCGCCGCACGGTCCGCCCCCCGGCCCGAGCCGCTGTCGGACGACCCGGCCGAGGACGCGGTGCTCTCGGCCTTCGTCCGTGACGGCCGGCTGGTGTCGATCCCGGCGCAGGCGACCAAGCGGCGGCTGGTGCTCGAGCACCTCGTGCGCGTGTTCGACGTCGGCGTCCGCTACCCCGAGCGCGAGGTCAACGCGCTGCTCGCGGTCTGGCACCCCGACACCGCGGCGCTGCGCCGGTACCTGGTCGACGAGGGGCTGCTCTCCCGGGAGGCCGGGCTGTACTGGCGCAGCGGCGGCTGGGTCGACGTGTGACGCGGAGGGGTGTCCTGCCGGCTCCCGGCAGCGGTGCCCCTCCAGCGGCCACATCCGCTGGTCGAGTGGCCGCCCCAGGGGCAACGCCCGCCGGTGAACTCGGTCGACGGGGGAGCACGGGCGCCGGACACTCGTCCGGTGCCCGACGCCGAGGACTTCCGCGCGCTCGCCCGGTCCTCGCCGTGGCTGTGGTCCACGCTGCGGTTCACGTTCCGCCAGGGGCGGTCGCCGGCGGTGCGCGGGTGGCTGCGCCGCCCGGACCTGTTGCGGGTGGAGGACGCCGCCGGCGGGATCGGCGTCGTGCGCGGTCGCTCCAGCACGAGCACGACACTCGTCGCCGGAATCGGACCGGTGGAGCCGCCGCCCGAGCCGACGCCCGTGTTCCGCCCTGACGGGCTGGTCGCCGTCCGCCCTGAGTGGGGGGAGCTGAGCCAGGCCGACGACCCGATGTGGCAGAACTACGTCTGGGTGGCGGCGCTGGACCCGCTCGAGCTCGCCGATGGTCAGCTCCGGGACGACGACGGTCCCGCGGGGCCGCCCGTGCGGATCGGCGACCTCCGAGAGGTGGTGCACGGCGGGCGGCTGGCGTGGGAGGCCGTCGTGACCCCGACGTCGACCTACGACCCGCGCTGCTCCTGCTGCCCGCTGCTGCGGGACCCGGAGATCGACCGGCTCGAGTGGGGCGCGCCGTTCGAGGGTGCGGAGTACCCGAGCGCCACCCGCGTCCGCGTCGACGTCGGCACCGGCGTCTGCGTGCTCACCGAGGCGCTCGACGGCACCTGGGCCGGCGAGGGGCACGAGGTGCTGATCGAGGCCGTCGACGAGCCCATGGACGACGCGCTGTTCTGACGGCCTGCCTGCAGGGGCCCGCCGCGAGCTCGCGAGCGGCGGGGGCAGGGAGGTCCTTCCTCAGTAGCCGGGGCCGACCTGGCCGACGGCGGCGAGCAGCACCCGCACCGCCCGCAGCTGGTCCTGCCGGGTGGCCGGACCGGCGGCGGCCCACGCGTCCAGGGCGCAGTCGGGGTCCTCGGCGGTGTGCCCGCAGCCGGGCGGGCACTCCTCGGCGGCCTCGGCGATCTCGTCGAACGCGGTGAGCACGTCGCCGGCGGTGACGTGGGCCAGCCCGAACGACCGGATGCCCGGGGTGTCGATGACCTCGCCGGCGCCGTCGGGCAGGTCGAGCAGCACCGCCGACGACGACGTGTGCCGACCCTTGCCGATCTTGCTCACGTCGCCGATGGCGCGGAACGCGTCGGGCACCAGGCGGTTCACCAGCGTCGACTTCCCGACCCCGGACTGACCGACCAGCACGCTCATCCGGCCGCCGAGCCGCGCCAGCAGGTCGTCCAGCGGCGCCTCCCGCGACATCGGGACGGCGTCGATGTCCAGGCCGGCGTAGCGGTCGAGCAGCGGCTGGGCGCTGGCCAGGTCGGTCTTGGTCAGGCACAGCAGGGGCTCGAGCCCGCCGGCGTAGGCGGCGACCAGGCAGCGGTCGAGGAAGCCCAGCGCCGGCTCGGGGTCGGCCACCGAGGTGACGATCACCAGGAGGTCGGCGTTGGCCACGACGACGCGCTCGGTGGGGTCGGTGTCGTCGGCGGTGCGGCGCAGCGACGTGGCGCGCTCCTCGATGACGACGATGCGGGCCAGCGTGTCGGGCCGGCCGGTGGTGTCCCCGACGATCCGCACCCGGTCGCCGACGACGACGCCGTGCCGACCGAGCTCCCGGGCGCGCATCACGGTCACCTCGACCGGGGCGCCGTCGGGGCCCTCGATGCGCACCTGCATCCGGCCGCGGTCGACGGCGGTCACCAGCCCCGGGACGGCGTCCTCGTGCGACGGTCGGGTCCGGGTGCGCGGCCGCGACCCGTGCTTGCCGGGCCGCTGCCGGACGTCGTCCTCGTCCGAGCGGCTGTCCAGCCGGCGGGGGCTCACGGCTGGGCTCCGCGCTCGATCCGCTCCCCGGTCGCCGGCGCCCTCCGCGACGCTCCCTCGCCCGTCGTCATCGCGGCGCTCAGCGGAGCGCCCCGAGCATCGCCGTCCACCGTTCGCGGAAGTCCGGCAACGTCTTGGTGACCGCCTCGGCGCCGGTCACCCCGACCCCGTCGACGACGAGCCCGAGGACGGCCGCGGCGTGCACCATCCGGTGGTCGGCGTAGGAGTCCAGGACCGCCGCCCGGCGCGGCCCCGGCTCGATGACGAGGCCGTCGGGCAGCTGCTGGACGCGGGCGCCGACCGCGGTGAGGACCTCGTCGAGGGCCTGCAGCCGGTCGGTCTCGTGCCCGCGCAGGTGCCCGATGCCGGTGAGCCGGGAGGAGCCGTCGGCCAGGGCGCAGAGCGCGGCCAGCACCGGGGTCAGCTCGCCGACCTCGCCGAGGTCGGCGGTCAGGGGGGCGATCGGGCCGCTGCCGGTGACGGTCAGTCCCGCGGCGGTGCGCTCCACGTGCGCACCCATGGCGGTGAGCAGCCGGTCGAGCCGGGCGCCGGGCTGGGTGGTGCTCTCCGGCCAGTCCGGCACGGTGACCCGCCCCCCGGTCACCAGGGCCGCGGCCAGGAACGGGGCCGCGTTGGACAGGTCCGGCTCGACCACGCGGTCGACCGCCCGGACGGGGCCGGGGGCGACCCGCCAGCCGGCCTCGGTCGCCGCGACCGCGACGCCGTGCTCGGCGAGGGCGGTCACGGTCATCTCGACGTGCGGCATCGACGGCAGCCCGCCGGCGAGCACCAGGTCGACGCCGTCGTCGAAACGGGCGGCGGCCAGCAGGAGCCCCGACACGATCTGCGAGGACTCGGAGGCGTCGACCGTCACCGGACCGCCCCGGACTCGGCCGGCACCGTGCACGGTGAACGGGGCCCGGCCGCGGCCGCCGTCGTCCACCTCGACGCCGAGGTCGCGCAGGGCGGCGATCAGGCCGGCGTTGGGCCGCTCGCGCAGCCGCGGGTCGCCGTCGACCCGGACCGCGCCCTCGGCGAGCGCGGCCACCGGCGGCAGGAACCGCAGCACCGTGCCGGCGAGGCCGGCGTCCACGTCGGCCGGCCCGCGCAGCGGTGCCGGCGTGACGAGCAGGTCCTCGCCGTCCTCGTCGATCCGCACGCCCATCGCGCGCAGCGCGCCGGCCATCAGGTCGGTGTCGCGGGCGCGCAGCGGCCGCACCAGCCGGCCGGGCCCGTCGGCCAGCGCGGCCAGCACCAGGGCCCGGGCGGTGATCGACTTCGACCCGGGCAGGGGCACGACGGCGTCCACGGGGGAGGGCGCGCAGGGCGCCGGCCAGACCTCGGTCACGTCCCCAGTCTGCCGGTCGGGGGTCACGCGCCCTCCCCGTGGCGTCAGCCGGCGACGGGCTTGGACGCCTTCCTCGCCGGCACCGTGCGGAGCAGGCGGCGGTTGGCGAACTCGAACATCGCCAGCTCGGAGAGCTCCCGGCCGTAGCCGGACCGCTTCACGCCGCCGAAGGGCAGCTCGGGCGAGGAGCCGGTGGGCTGGTTGATCCAGACCATCCCGGCCTCCAGCCGCTCGGCCACGGCCCGGGCCCGGTCGAGGTCGCTGCTCATGACGGTGGCACCGAGGCCGAAGTCGCTGTCGTTGGCCAGCGCGACGGCCTCGTCGTCGTCCTTCACCCGGTAGACGACGGCCGCGGGGCCGAACAGCTCCTCGCGGAAGGCCCGCATCTCCGGGGTGACGTCGGTGAGGATCGTGGCCTCGACGAACGCACCGGGGCGGTCGGGCCGCTTCCCCCCGGCGACGACGGTCGCGCCCTTGTCGATCGCGTCCTGGATCTGCGCGTGCAGGTCCTGGGCGGCGCGCTCGCTGGACAGCGGCGCCAGGGACGTCGACGGGTCGGCCGGATCACCGGGGGAGAAGGTGGAGAACGCCTGCTTCAGCCCCTCGACGAACGGCTCGTACAGCTCCTCGGTCACGATCAGGCGCTTGGACGCCGTGCAGGCCTGGCCGGTGTTCTGCATGCGGCCCGAGGTCGCGGCCTTGACCGTGGCGGCCATGTCGTCGGCGTCGAGCACGATGAACGGGTCGCTGCCGCCCAGCTCCAGCACCGACTTCTTCAGGTGCTTGCCGGCCAGGGCCCCCACGGCGCTGCCGGCCCGCTCGCTGCCGGTCAGGGTGACGCCCTGGATGCGGGGGTCGGCGATGACCTGCTCGACGTCCTCGATCCGCAGGAAGGTGTTGGTGAAGACCCCCTCGGGCGCGCCGGCGTCGGCGAACAGCTGCTCGAGGGCCAGCGCGCACTGCGGGGTGATCTCGGCGTGCTTGAGGATGACGGTGTTGCCCAGCACCAGGTTCGGGCCGGCCACGCGGATGACCTGGTAGAAGGGGTAGTTCCACGGCTCGATGGCCAGCAGGACGCCGATCGGCCGGGTCTCGACCACCGCCTCGCCCTTGCCCATGAGCGGCTGGATCGGCGTCGGCTCCAGGAAGCCCGGGCCGTTCTCGGCGTAGTACTTGAGGATCATCGAGCACAGGTACAGCTCGCCGGTCGCCTCGTCGCGCCGCTTGCCCATCTCGGTCGTGATCAGCTTCGCGAGGTCCTCGCGGCGCTCGTCCATGAGCTCGGCGGCCCGGCCGACGACGGCGGCGCGCTCGGCCACCGGTCGCCGCTGCCACTCCTGGTAGGCGGCGTGCGCCCGGCCGACGATGCCGTCGATCTCCCCGGTCGGGGTGAAGTCGAACTCCCGCTCGGTCTCGCCGGTGAAGGGGTTGACCGTCGCGTACCTCCGGGCGGCGGAGTCGCCGGCGGTCTTCGGCTGCTGGGTGTCTGGCTGCTGTGTCGCGGTCACGCGGTGATCCTCGTCTCTCGTCGCTGCGTCCCGACACCGACCCCTACCCGGAGACCGTGGTCTCACGCGCGGCGCGGGCCGTCGTACTCCAGACCTAAGGTCGGGGGGACAGTCCCGCGAGGAGTCCGTCAGCCCCCGAGGAGGAGCCGCGCCATGTGCGGTCGGTACGCGGCGAGCCGCCGTCCCGAGGACCTGGTGGTGGAGTTCGAGGCGGTCCCGGCGGAGGGGCAGCGGCCGCTGCCGGCCGACTACAACGTCGCCCCGACCAAGGACGTGTACGTCGTCCGGCACAGGCGCGAGCGCGACGCCGAGGGGGCGCTCACCGGCGGCGGCCACCGGGAGCTGCGCGCCGTCCGCTGGGGGCTGGTGCCCTCCTGGGCCAAGGACGCGTCCATCGGCAACCGGCTGCTCAACGCCCGCGTGGAGTCGCTGGCGGAGAAGCCGGCCTTCCGCCGGGCGGCCGCCTCGCGGCGCTGCCTGGTGCCGGCCGACGGCTGGTACGAGTGGGCCCGGCGGCTGGACCGGCCGGGCAAGCAGCCGTACTTCGTCACGCCTGCCGACGGGTCGGTGCTGGCCATGGCCGGGCTGTGGGAGGTGTGGGGGGAGGGCGACGACCGGCTCTACACCTGCACCGTGGTGACCGCCCCGGCGCAGGGGGCGCTCGCGGAGATCCACGACCGGATGCCGCTGGTGCTGCCCCGCGACCGCTGGGCCGAGTGGCTGGACCCGGGCCGCGACGACGTCGCGGCGCTGGCCCGGCCCACCCCGGCCGAACTCGTCGAGAGCCTGGAGCTGCGACCGGTCAGCACCCGGGTGAACAGCGTGCAGAACAACGGCCGCGAGCTGACCGAGCGGTCGGAGTCGGTCGGCGAGCCGGCCGACCAGCCGGCGCTGTTCTGAGGTGGCGCCGTCCTCGGTGACCACGGCGCCGGCCGTCCGCGCGCTGCCCGGCTGGGTCGCGGCCGCGCTGACCTTCCTCAGCTCCGGCGCGGTCCTGGTGATGGAGATCGCCGCGCTGCGGCTCATCGCGCCCTACGTCGGCGTCACGCTGCAGACCAACACCGCGGTCATCGGCTTCGCGCTGGCCGCCATCGCCGTCGGCGCGTGGGCCGGCGGCAGCCTCGCCGACCGCACCGACCCGCGCCGGCTGATCCCGCCGCTGATGGTGGCCGGCGGCGCGCTGATCGTGGCCGTCCTCCCGCTGGTGCGGTTCACCGGCCAGGCGTTCAGCGGCGGGGACGCCGGCAGCGTGCTGGTGCTGGCGTTCGTCGCGATCGTGGTGCCCGCGGCGCTGCTGTCGGCCGTGCCGCCGATGGTGGTCAAGCTGCAGCTGGCCAGCCTCGCCGAGACCGGGGCCGTCGTCGGCCGGCTGTCGGGCATCGGCACGCTGGGCGCGATCGCGGCGACCTTCCTCACCGGCTTCGTGCTGGTCGCGCTGTTCCCGACCAGCGGCATCCTCGTCGGCACCGGCCTGGTCACCGTCGCCACGGGGATCGCCGCGGCGGTGTACCTGCGCCGCAGCTCCGCCGGCACCGGCCGGCTCACCGGCGGCCTGCTCGTGCTGGCCGTCGCCACGACCCTCCTGGCCTCGTTCGCGCCGAGCCCGTGCGAGGAGGAGACCGCCTACCACTGCGCGCGGGTGGCGGCCGACCCCGACCGGCCGACCGGCCGGGTGCTGCTGCTGGACACCCTGCGGCACTCCTACGTCGACCTGGCCGACCCGACCCACCTGGAGTTCGAGTACATCCGCGCGATCGCCTCGGTGGCCGACGTCGTCGCCCCGGCGGGGGAGCCGCTGTCGGCGCTGCACCTGGGCGGCGGCGGGCTCACCGTGCCGCGCTACCTCGCCGAGGTCCGGCCGGGCACCGAGAGCCTGGTGCTGGAGGTCGACCCCGGGGTGGTCGAGGTCGACCGCGAGCAGCTGGGGCTGCGGACCTCGGAGGAACTGGCGGTGCGGGTCGTCGACGCCCGCATCGGCCTGGCCGACGAGCCCGCCGGAGGGCGTGACCTGGTGGTCGGCGACGCCTTCGGCGGCCTCTCGGTGCCGTGGCAGCTCACCACGCGGGAGGCGCTGGAGGACGTCGACGCCGCGCTGGCCGACGGCGGGGTGTACGTGGTCAACCTCATCGACCACCCGCCGCTGGACTTCGTGCGCGCCGAGCTGGCCACCCTGCGTGCGGTCTTCGCGCACGTGGTCCTGCTGGCGCGGGCGCCGGTGCTCGCGGGGGAGGACGGCGGCAACGTCGTCGCGGTCGCCTCGCAGCGGCCGCTGCCGGTCCAGGAGATCACCGCCGCGCTGCCCGAGCGGGACCTCGCCTGGCACGTCGCCGACGGCGCCCGGCTCGACGCGTTCATCGGCGACGCCGGCGTGCTCACCGACGACCACGCCCCGGTCGACCAGCTGCTGACGCCCTACGGCGCTCCGGGCTAGCGCCCGATCGGCGCGGTGCGGGCCCGGGTGAGCCGCACCAGCTCGGCAGGTGCCAGCTCCACCTGCAGCCCGCGGCGGCCGGCGCTGACCAGCACCGTGGCGAAGCCGAGGGCGGAGTCGTCCACCACGGTCGGCAGCGCCCTGCGCTGACCCAGCGGGCTGATCCCGCCCCGCACGTAGCCGGTGGTCCGCTCGGCGTCGGCCGGGTCGGCCATCGCGGCCCGGCGGCCACCGGCGGCCGCGGCCAGCGCCTTGAGGTCCAGGCTGCCCGCCACCGGGACGACGGCGACGGTCAGGGCACCGTCCACCCGGGTGACCAGCGTCTTGAACACCTGGCGCGGGTCCGAGCCCAGGGCCGCGACCGCGGCCTCGCCGTACCCCTGGTCGTCGGGGTGCTCGGGATCGTAGGGGTGGAGGGTGTGCGGGACGCCGGCCTTCTCGAGGACCCGGACCGCGGGGGTGGCCGCCACGGGGCGGCACTCTAACCAGGCGTCCCCCGGCCGGCGTCGATTCCCCGACCGGGGGAACAGGTCGCGCGCGGTGCCGGTTGCACCCGCCGTGAGCAGCGCCCTCCCCACCGCCCGCGCGCGGGCCGGTGCCGGCCCGACCGTGCACCGCCGGCCGCCGGGCCGCCCCGATGCCGCGCGACTAGGATCGTCCGAGGTGGCACCCCGCGCCCGGGGTGCGCAGAGAGGACGGTCGGTGGCCCAGGAGCCCACGAGCACACCCCCGGAGGAGCCGACGGCCGGTCGGGCCGCGCCCGCGACCGAGCCCGTGCCCGGCGCTCCCGTCGAGGTGCCGGAGGCGCGCGAGGGCGGCAGCCGCACCGAGGCGGCCGAGACCCGCGCCGAGCGCGACGCCCGCTTCGAGCGCGACGCGCTGCCCTACCTCGACCAGCTCTACCCGGCCGCGCTGCGGATGACCCGCAACCCCGCCGACGCCGAGGACCTGGTCCAGGAGACCTTCGTCAAGGCCTACTCCGCCTTCCACCAGTTCGCCGAGGGCACGAACCTCAAGGCGTGGCTGTACCGGATCCTCACCAACACCTACATCAACAGCTACCGCAAGAAGCAGCGGCAGCCGCAGCAGTACCCCACCGACGAGATCCAGGACTGGCAGCTCTACGCCGCCGAGGAGCACAGCTCCAGCGGCCTGCGCTCGGCCGAGATCGAGGCGCTGGACCACCTGCCGGACTCCGACATCAAGGAGGCCCTGCAGCAGCTGCCCGAGGACTTCCGGCTCGCGGTCTACCTCGCCGACGTCGAGGGCTTCGCCTACAAGGAGATCGCCGAGATCATGGGGACACCCATCGGCACGGTGATGTCCCGCCTGCACCGCGGCCGCCGGGGGCTGCAGAAGCTGCTGGCCGACTACGCCCGCGAGCGGGGCTTCGTCCGCGCCGGTGCCGGGGAGGAGGCGTCGTGAGCGAGCACTCCGGGCACGAGGGGCACGGCCACCAGGACGAGCCCCTGCAGATCGACTCCTGCGACGACGTCCTGTCGCACGTGTTCGAGTTCCTCGACCACGAGACCGACGACAGCCGCCGCGCCGTCATCGCCGAGCACCTCGAGGACTGCTCGCCCTGCCTGCGGCAGTTTGGGATCGAGCAGGAGTTCAAGGCGCTGGTCCGCCGCCGCTGCGGGGGCGACGCGCCGCCGGTCGGGCTGCGCGACCGGATCAAGATGCAGCTGACCACCGTCTCCTTCGAGGAGGACGGCACCACGGTCAGCGTCGAGCGGCTGACCACCGAGGTCGTCACCGAGCGGACCGGCGAGCGCCCCACCGCCTGACGAAGGACCCCGTCCCCCTCACCCCTCGCCAGCTCGGGGCGAGCCTCTGGACGGGGCCGGCGCCGCGAGCTCGCGAGCGGCGAGGGGCGAGGGGGTCCTTGTTTAGGCGTTGGGCCGCTTGCCGTGGTTGGCCTTGTTGCCCTTCCGGGAGCGACGCTTGCGTCCACGCTTGGACATCGCTGCCCTCCTCTCCTCGTTCGTGCGCCCGACGCATCGGCGGCGGGCGCCCCGGACCGGCGGGCGGCAGGGGACCCGGGTGTGCGGGCTCCTGGCGGACCCGCCAAGCTGACCGGACAAGCCTCTCACGTCCGGGGCGGGGGACCGCGCCGGACGGCACGGACGGACAGGGGAGGGCTGCTGGCCGTGACCCAGCTGGGGATCGAGAGCGTGCTCGTCGCCGGGCGCGGTCCCGCGGCGTGCGCGGTGATCGCGGCCTGCTCGCGGCTGGAGGTCAAGGCCGTGGCCGTGCACTCCGAGGCCGAGCGGCACGCGCTGCACGTGCGGCTGGCCGACGACGCGGTGCTGCTGGGGCCGGCGCCGGCCGCCGAGTCCTACCTGGCCGTCGACCGGATCGTGGAGGCCGCGCGCCGCAGTGGCGTCCGGGCCGTCCTGCCGGTCCCGCCGGCGCTGGCGGGCAACGCCCGCCTCGCGGGCGCGGTCGTCGCCGCCGGGCTCACCTGGGTCGGTCCCGACGCCGCCGTGCTCGAGCGGCTCGGCGGGGACGGCGTGGAGCCGGCCAGCGAGCGGGGGCTGCTGGGCTGGGTGACCGACGAGGGGCTGCGCTGCCTCACCCCGGTGACCCGGGACCGGGCGGCGGGCATCGCCCGGGTCTCGTGGACGCCGCGGGAGCCGCCGCCGCTGCCCGCGGCCGTCCGCCGGCTGGTCGACGTCGGCTGGCGGGGGCTGGTCACCGTCGGGGTCGACCCGGACGGTGAGCTGGCCGAGGTCGCCGCCGGCTTCTCCCTCGACATGGCGGTGCTCGAGCGGGCGCACGCGGTGGACGCCGTCGAGCTCGCGCTGCGCAGCGCGGCGGGCACGACCGGGCAGCTGCCCACCCCCGCGGACCCGACGCGCGCCGCGGTCGCCGTCCAGCTGCGCGCCACGCTGCCGCCGGGCACGGCGGGACGGGTGACCGGCAGGCTGCCGGGGCCGGGTCGGCTGCGCGGGCGACGCCGGTCCCTGGAGCTCGTGGCGACCCGGGGCTACGAGCCCGGTGACCGCCTCGACGGCTGGTACGACGCGCTGCTGGCCACGGTCAGCGCCGGCGCCGCCGACGTGCCGGCCGCGGCCCGGGCGGTCAGTGACGCGCTCACGGGCCTGGGCGGGACCGGCGTCCCGCACGACGGGCCCGAGGTCTGCGCCGTGCTGGACCGGCTCGCCTCCGGGGACCTGACCCCGGACGCCTGACCCGGTCCGCCGCCGACGCGGGGAGTGGTTGGATGAACCGGCAGCGTCGAGGTGGGGAGGTGCCGGTGGCGGTCGAGGAGATCCACGCCGAGATGGTGTCCAGCGTGTGGAAGGTCCTGGTGGCACCCGGCGCCCCGGTCGCCGCGGGCGACACGCTGGTCATCCTCGAGTCGATGAAGATGGAGATCCCGGTCCTCACCGAGCGGTCCGGCACCGTGACGGCGCTGCACGTGGTCGAGGGTGAGGTGCTCCAGGAGGGCGACCTGATCGCCACCGTCGACGCGTCCTGAGCCCCCGGGGCGAGCTGCGCGCCGGTCAGAGCGGCAGGGCGTACACCCGCAGGTCCACGCCGGGCACCGGCGACCAGTCGCGCTCGGGCAGCCGGCGGAACCCCAGCCGCTCGTAGAGCCGGTGCGCGGCCCTCATCCGCGGATCCGTGGAGAGCACCATCGTGGTCTTCCCGGCGGCGCGCGCCCGCGCCAGGCACTCCCGCACGAGCAGCTCGCCGATGCCCGCACCCCGGGCCGCCGGGTCGACGACGAGCATGCGGAAGGCGGCCTCGGAGTCGTCGGCCGTGATCTCGCCGAAGTCGCCGTCCAGCACGAGCGCGACGCTCCCGACGATGCCCGTGACGCCGCTGCCGGGACTGCCACCGGCCCCCGCGCCGCCCCGCCGGGCGACCAGCAGCAGAGCGCGGGCGGCCCGGCCCTCGACGTCGCCGAGCTCGCCGAGGTAGACCGGCGAGGCGAGCTCCTCGTCGCGGTAGACGCCGACGGTCAGCCGGCGGATGTCGTCGAAGTCCGCGGCGGTCGCCGGCTCGACGACGGGCGCGGCGGGGGAGGCAGCGGAGGCCGCGGGCGGCGTCGTGCGGGTCACGACGTCCGAGACTAGGCGGCGCCGCCACATACCCTCGGGCCACCATGAGCAGCCTCTCCGATCGCCTGACGCGTGGCTCGGCCACCTCGCCGTCCCAGGTCGACCACGCCCGCCGCCTGGTCGCCGACTGGCAGCTGCTGGCCGACCTCTCCTTCGCCGACCTGACCCTGTGGGTGCCGCTCAAGACCGGCGCCTGGTGGTGCGTGGCGCAGGTGCGACCGCTGACGGCGCCCACCAGCCAGCCCGAGGACCTGGTCGGCAGCGAGGTCGAGGGGGAGGACGCCGAGCCCTTCGTCGTCGCCCACCAGGAGGGCCGGCCGGTGACCGAGGGCGAGCCGGACTGGTCGGGCGCGACGCCGCGGCGGCGGGAGGTGATCCCGGTCCGCCACGACGGCGTCGTCGTCGCGGTGCTGGCGCGCGACACCAACCTGGCCGTCACCCGGTCGCCGTCCACGCTGGAGCTCACGTACCTCGACATCGCTGCGGACCTGTGCCTGATGGTGTCGGCCGGCACGTTCCCGCCGCAGAAGGTGCTCGACGCCGAGATCAGCCCGCGGGTCGGCGACGGCCTGGTCCGGCTCGACGGCGCCGGGCGCGCCGTGTACGCCAGCCCCAACGCCCTGTCGGCCTACCGCCGGATCGGGGTGACCGGGGACGTGGTCGGCGCCGATCTGGCGCGGCTGAGCCGCGAGGTGGCCGTCGACCGGGTCGCGGGCGAGGCGGTGGGGGCCGGCATGCGCGCCGCCGTCGCCGGCCGCTTCCCCGAGCCGATGGACCTCGAGGGGGTCAGCGCCACGCTGCTCGTCCGGGCGCTGCCGCTGCAGGCGCCGGGCGGGGAGGAGGGCGCGCTGGTGCTGGTGCGCGACGTGACCGACGTCCGGCTCCGCGACCGCGCGCTGCTCACCAAGGACGCGACCATCCGCGAGATCCACCACCGGGTCAAGAACAACCTGCAGACCGTCGCGGCGCTGCTGCGGCTGCAGGCCCGGCGGATGACCGAGCCCGCGGCCCGGGCGGCCCTCGAGGAGTCGGTGCGCCGGGTCGCCTCGATCGCCATCGTGCACGAGACGCTGGCCGGCAGCCGCGAGGACGTCGTCGACGTGGACGACGTCCTGGACCAGGTGCTGCCCATGCTCGGCGACCTGGCCTCCATCGGCCCCGCCGCGCGCACCTGCCGCACCGGGGCCTTCGGCGAGCTGCCCGCCGCCGCGGCCACGCCGCTCGTCCTGGCGGTCACCGAGCTGCTGCACAACGCCGCCGAGCACGCCTTCCCCGACGGGGAGACCGGCAGCATCGAGCTGCAGGCGCAGCGGGCCGGCGACGACCTCGTCGTGCGGGTCCGGGACGACGGCACCGGCCTGCCGGAGGGCTTCGATCCGGCCGCCAGCGACGGGCTCGGCCTGCAGATCGTGCGGACGCTGGTCACCAGCGAGCTCGGCGGCGGGCTGACGATGGGCCGGCCGGCCGACGGTGGCGCGGGCACCGAGGTGGTGCTCGACCTCCCCGGAGCGGGCCGCCCCCGCCGCTGACGCGCGGCCGCCCGACGGCCGGGGCACCAGGTCGTCGCCCGACGTCCCGCGGATGTCCCGGACGCTCGGGACGCGTCGCCCCGTGCGGCCGGGTCATTCGCGGCGCGAGGGTCCCCTCCTCGAACCGGACCCGAGGAGGACCACCGTGACCGCCACCCAGCCCGTCCCCGCCACCCCGTACACCCCGCCGCCGGTGTCGCCGACCCGCCCCCCGGGCCGCGCCTGGGCCTGGACGGGCCTGGCGGGCGCCCTCGTCGGCGTCCCGGGGCTGATGCTCACCGGCAACACCTACGACGCGTCCACCGGCGTCGTCGAGGACAACGACGCCCTGCTCGCGGCCGTCACCGGCAGCGCCGGCCTGGTGTGGGCCCAACAGGTCGTGTGCGCCGTGGCGGCCACCTGCCTCCTCGTCTTCGCCGCGGGCCTGCACCGCTCGCTGGCGCGGCAGGAGCCGGCCGGCAGCCTGGTGCCCGGGCTGGCCGCGGCCGGCCTCGTCGTGACCGCCGGGGCGCTCCTGGTCGGCGGCGGCATCTGCACCGAGCTCTACTGGGCGCTGGCCGGCGACCAGCCCTTCGACCCCGACACCGTCGGCGCCCACCTGGCGCTCTACAACACGCTCCCGTGGCTCTGGGGCGCGTTGGGCGTCTCGGCGGCCGCCGTGGCCGTCGGCGGGTTCCGCAACGGCTCGGTCGGGCGCCCGATCGCGGTGCTGAGCGCCGTCCTCGCGGTGCTGCTGGCCGCCTCGCAGGTGCTGCCGGTCCAGTACGTGGCCGTCCTGCCCGGCGGGACGTGGGTCGCCGTCACGGCGCTCTCCGCGGCGCTCGGCCGCCGGCGCGCCTGATCCCGGCCGCCGGCCGCTACCGTGCCCGCCGTGTCGTCGACCGCGGCCGGTCCCCGGGTCGCCCCCGCCCCCTCGGCGGCCGGCCGTGCGCACGCCGGGGACGCGCCGGACGAGGCGGGGGGCCGGGGCGCGGCGCGGCTGGGCCGCGCCGCCCTGCCGGCCACGGCGGTGGCGCTGGCCGCCACCGGCCTCGTCCTCGCCCTGGCCCGCGGGGTGCCGGTCGCCGGGTCGCTGCACCTGCTCCCCGTCACGGTCTGCGCGGTCACCGGCGGCCTCGTGGTCCGCCGCCGCCCCGACAACCCGCTGGGCCACCTCCTGCTGGGCAGCGCGGCAGCCTTCGCACTGCTCGAGGGGTGCGGGCAGCTGGCGCTCCACCTGCCGGCGGGATCGGTCGCCGCGGCGGTGCTCGGCTGGCCGCAGACGTGGCTGTGGGTGCCGGCCAACGCGCTGCTCACCGTGACGCCGGTGTTCTTCCCCGACGGCCGGCCGGCGCCGGGCTGGCGCTGGCCGCTGCGGGTGTTCTGGGCCGTCACCGCCGCCACCGCCGTGGTCTCGGCGCTGCGGCCGGGACGGGACGAGCAGCTGGGTGCCCCGGGCCGGCCCAACCCGCTGGGGGTGCCGGGGCTGGGCCCGCTGGCCGACACCGTGGCCGGGGTCTGCACGGTGGTCGCCGGCGTCGTGCTGGTGACGGCGGGTGCGGACCTGGTCCGCCGGGTGCTCCGGGCCCCGGCCGGGTCCCGGCTGCGCCAGCAGGGCGAGTGGCTGGCCTACGCCGTCGGCCTGGCCACGCTCCTCGTCGCGGGGCGCTTCCTCGTGGGGGCGACCGACGCCACCCCCGGCGAGCTGTTCCCCTCCGGGCACGGGTGGGAGCTGGCCGGCGCCGTCGCGGCCAGCCTGCTGCCCGTCGGGCTCGGGGTGGCCGTGGTCCGCCACCGGCTCCTCGACATCGACCGGCTGATCAGCCGCACGGTCGTGCTCGTCGGGCTGACGGCGGCCGTCGCCGGCCTGTACCTCGCCGGCGTGGCGGCGGCGAGCTCCCTGCTCGGCGGCACGGTGCGGCTGCCGGCCTCGCTCGGGGCCGCCGTCGTCGCCGCGGTCCTGCTGGCGCCGGTGCGCAGCGTCCTCCAGCGGCGGGTGGACCGGCTCCTGTACGGCGAGCGCGGCGACCCGCACGCGATCCTGGCCCGGCTCGGCCGGCAGCTGGAGACCGCGCCGGGTGCCGTGTCCCTCTCCGCGGCCGCCGAGACGGTCCGCGACGCCCTGCAGCTGCCCGGCGCCGGTATCGAGGTCGCCGGGGGCGCCCGGATCGCGGCGGGTGAGCTGCCCGGCGCCCCGGTCGCGCTGCCGCTGCTGTCGGCCGGTGAGCCCGTCGGCCGGTTGCTCCTGGCCCCGCGTCCCGGGGAGGCGACGCTCGGCCGGCGGGACCTGCGGGTGCTGCGCGACCTAGCGGCGGCGATCGCCGGTGCGGTGCGGGCCACCCGGGAGAGCGAGCGGGCCGGCCGGCTGGCGGCGGACCTGCAGCGCTCGCGCGAGCGGCTGGTGCTCGCCCGCGAGGAGGAGCGGCGCCGGCTGCGCCGGGACTTCCACGACGGCCTGGGCCCGGTGCTGGCCGGCCTGGCGATGAGGGCGGAGACCGCGCAGGAGGTCGACGACCCCGCCGTCGTCCGGCGGCTGCTCGAGGAGATCGCCGAGGACGCGCGGACGGCGCTGGCCGACGTCCGCCGGCTCGTCGACGGGCTGCGCCCGCCGGCGCTGGACCACCTCGGCCTCGCCGGTGCCCTGGCCGCCGCGCTGGCCGGCCGGCCGCGGTCGGGGACGCCGGTGACGCTGGAGGTGCCCGAGCCGCTGGGGTCCCTCCCGGCCGCGGTGGAGGTCGCCGCCTACCGCATCGCCGTCGAGGCGGTCGCCAACGTCGACCGGCACGCCGGCGCCGCGGCGGCGAGGGTGCGGCTCACCGGTGGCGCCGCGCTCCTGCTGGTCGAGGTCGCCGACGACGGCCGCGGCGGCGCGCGCTCCTCGGCGACCGGCGTGGGGCTGGCCTCGATGCGGGAGCGGGCGGCCGAGCTCGGCGGGAGCTGTACCGTCACCGCCCGCGCGGGTGGGGGGACCGTCGTCCGCGCGGAGCTGCCGCTGGAGCCGGGGGAGGACGGAGGGGACCGTGGAGCGCATCCGCGTCCTGCTGGTTGACGACCACGCGCACTTCCGCGCCGGTCTGCGGGCGCTGCTGGGCACCGCACCGGACCTCGAGGTCTGCGGGGAGGCGGCCAGCGGCGAGGAGGCGCTCGCCGTGGTCGGCCGGACCTCGCCCGACGTGGTCCTGCTCGACCTGGGGATGCCCGGCATGGGCGGCGTCGCGGCCACCGAGGCACTGGTGGCGGCGAGTCCGCACGCGCGGGTGCTCGTGCTCAGCATGTCCGACGACGACGACTCGGTGTTCGCCGCGCTGCGGGCCGGCGCCCGCGGCTACCTGCTGAAGGGCGCGGGGCGGGGGGAGATCCTGCGGTCGGTGCGCGCGGTCGCCGAGGGGGAGGCCATCTTCGGGCCGAGCATCGCGTTGCGGCTGGCGGCGTTCTTCGCGACCCCGCCGGCGACGCTGTCGGAGCCGCCGTTCCCCGAGCTGACGGCGCGGGAGCGCGAGGTGCTGGACCTGGTCGCCCGGAACCGCACGAACCCGCAGATCGCCGACGCGCTCGGGGTCAGCGGCAAGACGGTGCGCAACCACGTGTCCAACGTGTTCGCCAAGCTCCAGGTCGCCGACCGGGCGGCCGCCGCGGAGATGGCGCAGCGCTCGGGGCTGGGCGGCCCCGCCCGCTGACCGGGTCCGGACACGCGAGAGGCCGGCCCGGGAGCCGGGCCGGCCTCTCGCGTGGTGGTGCGGTGCCTCGTCAGGCGCGGACGCGGGTCCGGGACTGACGGCGCTTCAGCGCGCGGCGCTCGTCCTCGGAGAGGCCGCCCCAGACGCCGGAGTCCTGGCCGGAGCGCAGGGCCCAGTCCAGGCAGGACTGCACGACCGGGCAGCGCCGGCACACCGCCTTGGCCTGCTCGACCTGCACGGTGGCGGGGCCGGTCGTGCCGATCGGGAAGAACAGCTCCGGGTCCTCGTCGCGGCAGAGGGCGCGGTGGCGCCAGTCCATGGTGGTGTGCTCCTCGAAGTCGTCTACGGTGTGCCGGTCGGGCCGCTGTCTCCGGGCGTCTGCGCGGGCGACACCACTCCGTGTCGTCTACCAGCGACCGCCTGCTCTTGTTACCGGCAGGTTGCGTTCCTGGTCGCGATGTTTTCACGACACGGACGCCTGTCAAGCGATACCAGGGCCCGGTGGGACCCCTCGTGAGCAAGCTCACCACGGCCGTGATAGGGCCGCCACTCGGGTGGGTCCGGATCGTTGACAGGAGGCCCTGTCCGTGCCCTCGACGGCCGGCGCGCAGCGCGCGAGGGGGCCGCGGAGCCGGTGCGTCAGGCGATGACGCGCAGCGCGGCCGGGACCGAGCGCAGCCGCAGTCCCGTGGCGGTGCCGAGGTGGTCGCCGTCCAGCTGCCACCCCTGCGGCCGGCTCGCGGTCAGGGTCACCTCGGGGAGGTCGTGCCAGCGGTGCACCCGCCGGCCGCGCACGGCCGGCTGCGGGCTCATGACCTGCCGCAGCGTGCGGAGCATGCCGACCGACCCCGTGCGGCCGAGTGCGAAGACGTCGAGCCCGGCGTCGAACGAGGCCTCGGGGCTGGGGTTGATGGGCCGGGCGCCCAGGTAGGTCCACGGGCTGACGTTGGAGACCAGGCAGAGGAACACCGCGTCCCGGGCCGGCTCGCCCGGCACCTGGACGGTCACCGCCGGCCGGCGCCGCTCGCGGCCGAGCAGGAACGCCGCCGTCGCCTCCCGGACGTACAGCGCGCCGGTGGAGCGGCGGCCGCGGGCGCGCTGCCCCTCGACCCGGGCGATGACCTCGGCGTCGAAGCCCAGGCCGGCGGCGAACACGAACCAGCGCGGCTCGGTCCACGCCGGGTGGGCCGCGGCGTCGCGGGCGGCGAGGACCGGCGCGGCCGCGGGGTCGACCGGCTCGGCCGGGGCGGTGCTGGTGCCCGACGCGCTGGCGGTGCCCAGCGACACGCGCCGGGTGCGCCCGGCCCGGATGCTGTCGAGGATCTCCGCCGTCGCCTCCACCGGGTCCCGGGACCGGCCCAGCGCCCGCGAGAAGACGTTGGTCGAGCCGCCCGGGACGACGGCGAGGGTGGGGACCTCCGCGCCCGGGCCGGCGTGCAGGAGCCCGTCGACGACCTCGTTGACGGTGCCGTCGCCGCCCAGGGCCACCACGATGTCCACGCCGTCGTCGCGGGCCTGGCAGCCCAGCTCGCGGGCGTGGCCGCGGTGGGTCGTCTCGGCGAGGTCGACCTTCAGCTGGCTGCCGAGGGCGCCGACGAGGACGTCGCGCACCTTGGCGTTGGTGGAGGTCGCCGCGGGATTGGCCACCACGAGCGCACGCATGCCCGCCAGGCTAACCACGCAGGTGACCGCCCCCGCACCGCAGCGGCCCGATCCTGTGACCCCTGACGCGTAGCCTCGCTGGTGTGACGCAGGAGAGCGCAGCGGCCGGGCGCGGCGGGGCCGAGGGGCCGCAGCGGCGCAGCCGGGCCGACCGGCTGCTGGGCGGCGCGGCCGAGCCGGGCACCCCCGCGCCGCGGGTCGAGCGGCCGCAGGCGCCGGCCGCCGTCCGCCGGGCCGCGCTCGTCGCCGGCCTGGAGGCGCTGCTGCTGCTCGGCGGCGCTGTCGTGCTGCTGTACCTGACGCTCACCAGCGAGGCGCAGAGCGTCCGCAACGCCGTCGCTGAGGTCGTCTACGTCGCGATCTTCGGGGTGGCGATGGCGGCCGCCGCGGTGGGGCTCTGGCGGGTGTCGGCGTGGGCGCGCGGGCCGGTCATCGTCCTGCAGCTCGTCCTGGCCGCCCTGGCCTACGAGACCATCGCCAACGCCGACCGCCCCGAGATCGGCATCCCGGTGCTGGTCCTGGTCGCCGTGGAGCTGTACCTGCTGGCCACGCCGGAGGCCCGGCTCGCCTTCCACGAGCGCTCGGAGCGTGCCGAGACCTAGGCCGTCACACCAGGTCGACGACGTCGGCGATCGAGTCGAGCACCCGGCCGGGGCGGAAGGGGAAGCGGGACACGTCGGCCATCCGCGTCGAGCCGGTGAGCACGAGGATCGTGTCCAGCCCCGCCTCGATCCCGGCGACGACGTCGGTGTCCATCCGGTCGCCGATCATCACGGTGCTCTCCGAGTGCGCCTCGATCCGGTTCATGGCGCTGCGGAACATCATCGGGTTCGGCTTGCCGACGAAGTACGGCTGCGCCCCGGTCGCCTTGGTGATCATCGCGGCCACCGCGCCGGTGGCCGGCAGCGGCCCCTCCGCGGACGGCCCGGTGACGTCGGGGTTCGTGGCGATGAACCGGGCGCCGGCCTCCACCAGGCGGACCGCCCGGGTGATCGCCTCGAACGAGTACGTGCGGGTCTCCCCGAGGACGACGTAGTCGGGGTCGACGTCGGTGAGCGTGTAGCCGACCTCGTGCATGGCCGTCGTCAGCCCGGCCTCGCCGATCACGTAGGCCGAGCCCCCCGGCAGCTGGGTGGACAGGAAGTGCGCCGTCGCCAGGGCCGAGGTCCAGATGGCCTCCTCGGGGACCTGCAGACCCGAGCGGGCCAGCCGCGCGGCGAGGTCGCGGGGCGTGAAGATCGAGTTGTTGGTCAGCACGAGGAACCGGCGACGGCGCTCGACCAGCCGGGCGAGGAACTCCGCGGCCCCCGGCAGCGCCTGCCCCTCGTGCACGAGGACGCCGTCCATGTCGGTCAGCCAGCACTCGGCCGGCCGGCGCTCGGTGCTCACGGCCGCCGGTCCGCCGCGAAGCCGGTGAGCGCGTCGTCGGTCAGCCGGAAGACCGTCCACTCGTCCATGGGCACCGCACCGGCGGCCTCGTAGAAGGCGATCGAGGGGGCGTTCCAGTCCAGCACCGACCACTCCAGCCGGTCGTACCCGCGCTGCACGCAGACCTCGGCGAGGGTCCGCAGGAGCTCCCGGCCCAGGCCCGTGCCACGGGCGGCCGGCTGCACGTAGAGGTCCTCGAGGTAGATGCCGTGCGTGCCCCGCCAGGTGGAGAAGTTGAGGAACCACAGCGCCGTCCCCACGACGGCGCCGTCGCCGGCCACGGCCACGTGGCCGAAGAGCGCGGGGGAGTCGCCGAACAGCGCCGCGGTCAGCGCGTCCTCGGTGAGCCGCACCTCGTGCGCGGCCTTCTCGTACTCGGCCAGCTCACGGACCAGGCCGACCACCGCGGGGACGTCGGTGGGCCGGATCTCCCGGATCGTCATGTGAGCAGCTCCTTCACGCGGCCGGGGACGAGACGGGCCAGCGGTGACAGCACCGGCACCAGGACGGGGGCGAACAGGTAGCCGTAGGCCAGCACGCAGCCGGTGACCACCGGGACGGTGGCGAAGCCGATGACGATCACGACCGCAGCGGCGATGAGCCCGTACGGGCGGCCGCTCTTGGGGCTGACCAGCGAGCGGAACGACCGGAAGCGGACGGTGCTCACCATCAGCAGGGCCGGCACGGCGACGATCAGCAGCACCCACAGCCGGTCGCGGCCCTGCATCTGGTCGCCGAAGGCGAACACCGAGGCGAGGACGACGCCGGCAGCGCCCGGGCTGGGCAGGCCGGTGAAGTACCGCTTGTCGGCGGTCGGGTCGATCGTGGTGTTGAAGCGGGCCAGCCGGATGGCGGCGCACGAGATCCACAGGCCGCAGACGATCCAGCCGAGCGGGTCCCAGCCGTCGCGGCCCTCGGAGAACAGCGTGAAGGCCAGCAGCGCCGGAGCCATGCCGAAGGAGACGAGGTCGGCCAGCGAGTCGAACTGCAGCCCGAAGGGGGTGACCGCCCCGACCAGCCGGGCCACCGCGCCGTCGGCGATGTCGAAGACGACCGACAGGCCGACCAGGACGGCGGCCAGGGTGTAGTCGCCGCGGATGGAGACCAGGATGGCGACGAAGCCGCACATCATGTTGGCCAGGGTGAACAGGCTGGGCAGCGTCGCCAGCGCCCGGCGGCGGGTGCCCCGCACCGACCCCCGGACGAACTCCACCGTCGCCGTCCGCCGGGTCTGCGGGACGCCGGCACCGGACGCGGAACTGGGCATGGCCGCGGCTCCTCAGCCGGCCGACGGGAAGCGCGCGATGACGGTCTCGCCGCCGCGCACGCGCTGGCCCCTGGTCACCGTGACCTCGCACTCGGGCGGGACGAAGACGTCCATCCGCGACCCGAACTTCATCAGGCCCATCCGCTCCCCGGTGGCCAGGTGCCGGCCGACGCCGGTGCGGGTGACGATCCGGCGGGCCAGCACCCCGACGAGCTGGCGGAACACCACGGTGCGGTCACCGTCGCGCAGCCACAGCTCGCTGCGCTCGTTGCGGTGCGCGGACTCCTTGCGGTAGGCCGCCAGGAAGCTGCCCCTGCGGTAGGAGCTCTCCACGACCTCACCGCGGTAGGGGGAGCGGTTGACGTGCACGTCGACCACCGAGAGGAAGACGCTGACCTGCTGCCAGTCCCCGGGCGGGGCCACGCCCTCCTGCGGCTGCCCGGCGACCATGACGACGCCGTCGGCGGGGGAGAGGACGTCGTCGGGCGCGGCCGCCTCGCGGTCGCAGCGGCGATCGGGGTCGCGGAAGAACAGCGCCATGTACGCCGACAGGCCGACCAGCGGCCAGGCCAGGAGCGCCGGCCAGCGGCGGCCGGACACAGTGGCGGCGGTCGAGAGGACGGCGGCAGGGGCCAGCGGGCCGGCGACGAAGGGCCAGCCGGCAGGGTCGATGCGCATGGTGGCCCCACGCTACCGGGACGGCCTCCGGCGCTCAGACGGACGGCGGGCCGGACGTGCGCGCGCGGTCGGCGCCCTGCTCGCTCGTGCGGACCCGGGGCGGACCGCCGTACCAGTCGAGGCAGAGCATGGTCGCGTCGTCACGGAGGTTCCCGCCGGTGGCCGCGAGCACCGCCGCGCCCAGCTCGTGCACGACCTCGCGGGGGTGGAGGTCGGCGCTGGCGGCCAGCGCCCGGGAGACGTCGAGCGTGGCGGCGTTGCGCTCGAGCATGCCGTCGGTGAGGAAGACCAGCCGGTCACCGGGTTCCAGCGGGAAGGACTGCACCCGGTAGGGCACCTCGGGGGAGACGCCGAACGGCGCGTCGATCGCCAGCGGCACCTCGGTCACCCGGCCGTCGCGCAGCCGCAGGGGGAACGGGTGGCCGGCGTTGACCGCGGTCGCCGTCGCCGTCTCCAGGTCGATGCGCAGCAGCTGGCCGGTCACGAACTGCCCGGGCGCGGCCTCGGCGGCCAGCGCCCGGCCGGCCTCGGCGGCCTGCGCGGCCAGGTCGTGGCCACGGCGGCGGCCGTTGCGCAGCGCGCCCACGAGCAGCGTCGCCAGGAGCGCGGCGGGCACCTGGTGGCCGACCGCGTCGCTGATCGACAGGTGCAGGGAGCGCCGGTCGAGCGTGTAGTCGAAGGTGTCGCCGCCCACCTCGCCGGCCGGCTCCAGCCACCCGGCCAGGGTGAACTGGCCGGCCTCGCACGTGTAGGAGGCGGGGAGCAGCCGGCGCTGGATCTCGGCGGCCAGGGAGAACGGTGTGGTGCGCTGGCCCCACTCGAACAGGTCGGTGTGCCGGCGCGCGGCGATCACGACGTAGCCCAGCGCGTGGGCGGCGGTGCGGACCTCGGCGAGCACCGCGGGGACCGGCTCGGCGGGCAGCAGCAGCTCGACCAGGCCGATCGCGTCACCGCGGTCGGTGACGGGGACGACCACGCGCCAGAGGTCGCCGACCCGCTCGACGTCGTGGTCCTGGGTGCGCAGCACCCGCTCGTACCGGCTGCCCGGCAGCGGGATGGTCTCCGCCCGCTCCTCGCCGGCGGCCCGGGAGCCCGCGTCCGGTGCGAGGTCCCGGGCGGCCGTGGTCAGCCGCACGATCGCGCGGCCGCTGAAGTCGGCGAGCAGCAGGCTCACCTCGCGGGCGTCGACCAGCTCCGCGAGCGCCGCCGCCACGGCGTCGACCGCCTCGACCGGAGGCGCGGCCTCGACCAGCTCGAGCAGCGCACCGACGTCGATGCCGTCACCTCGTCCCACCGCTCGCTCCCGTCAGGTCCGCGGGCAGGTTACGCCCGTGCGGGCCGGAGGGGGCCGCAGCGGGTCAGGACGCGGGCGCGGAGGCGTTGACCAGCCAGCGGACGCCGAACCGGTCGGTGACCTGGCCGAACGTGTCACCCCACATCTGCTTCTCGAAGGGGACGTCGACGGTGCCGCCCTCGGCCAGCCCCTCGAAGTACCGGGTGAGGGTCTCGGCGTCGTCCCCGGAGATCGAGCAGGAGACCTTGTCCGGGCCGCCCGCCTCGGGGTCGTGGCCGTCGGAGGCCATCAGCTCCAGGCCGGCGTCGGTGCGCAGGAAGGCGTGCATCACGCCGTCGTCGGGGTACTGCCCGCCGCCCCCGCCGGCGTCGCCGAAGGTCATCACCTCGAGCTGCCCGCCCAGGACGGAGCGGTAGAACTCCAGCGCCGCGCGGGCGTCGCCGGCGAAGTGCAGGTACGGGTTGAGCCGGACGGCCATGGTCGCTCCTCGGGTCGTGGGACGTCGAGGTGGAGACGGCGGCCGCGGCGGGAAGTCATCGGCGCACCGGTCCGCCCGGTCCTGCGCGACGTCCGCCGGCGGTGCCTGCAGGCGTTGGCCCCCCGTCGGCCACCCGGGCGGCCGGGATGGCCGGTGACGGGACGACGGTCACCGGCCGGCGGGTACGGACGCGCTCGGCCGGCGGGTACGGACGCCACCGGCCGGCGCCCCCGAGGGGGCACCGGCCGGTGGGAGGTCCGGTGTGCTCAGGCCGCGGCCTTGGTCTCCCAGAAGATCTTGTCGATCTCGGCGATGTAGTCGAGCAGCTTCTGACCCTCGGCGGGGTCCATGCTGCCCTTGCCGCCGGCGGCGCCGGCCTGCTTGGTGGCCTTGTTGAACAGCTCGTTGAGCTGCGGGTACTTCTCGAAGTGCGGGGGCTTGAAGTAGTCGGTCCAGAGCACCCACAGGTGGTGCTTGACCAGGTCCGACCGCTGCTCCTTGATCAGGATCGCGCGGGTGCGGAAGGCCGGGTCGTCGTTGGCCTGGTACTTCTCCTGGATGGCCTTGACGGACTCCGCCTCGATGCGGGCCTGGGCCGGGTCGTACACGCCGCAGGGGAGGTCGCAGTGCGCGGTGGCCTCGACGGCGGAGAGCATGCGGGACAGACGCATGGACGTGCCTCCGGGAATCGTGTGGTCGGTCGTCTGCGACCCTACTCGTGGTGAGCGGCTCGGACAGCGGGGAGGAGCGGGTCCCTGACCTGGTCCCCGCCCTGCTCACGCCCTGGGTGCTCGTCCGGGTGAGCGGTCCGTCGATGTCCCCGACGCTGCGCCACGGCGACCGTCTCCTCGCGCGGCGGGTCCGCGCGGGCGGGCGGGTGCGCGGCGGCGACGTCGTGCTCGCCCGGTTCCCGGCGCGTCCGGAGCTGCTGGTGGTCAAGCGGGTGGTGCACCCGTTGCCCGGTGGCCACTGGGTCCAGGGGGACAACCCGTTCGTCACCGACGACAGCCGGGCGTTCGGCCCGGCCGTCGTCGTCGGGCGGGTGGTGACCCGGCTGTGGCCGCGGCCGGGGCGCCTGGGCGGCCCTCCGCCGGCCCCGGACGGTCGCTAGCCGCTGCGGCGCTCGGCGTAGCGGGCCGTGCACTCGGCCATCGTCGGCAGCAGGCCCTGGTCCCGGGCCTCGGCGAGGGTGGGGGCGGCCCGGTCCTTGGCCGACAGCTCGACGTCGACGTCGGCGGGCCAGGGCAGGTCCAGCTCGGGGTCGAGCGGGTGGATCCCGAACTCGCGGGACGGGTCGTAGCCGCTGGTGACCAGGTAGGTGACCGAGCTGCCGTCGGCCAGCGCGAGGAAGGCGTGGCCCAGGCCCTCGGCCAGGTACACCGCCCGCGGCTGCTCGCTGTCGAGCAGCACCGCCTCGGACGCGCCGAAGGTGGGCGAGCCGACGCGGACGTCGACTACGACGTCGAGGACGCGGCCGGCCGGGCAGTAGACGTACTTGGCCTGCCCGGGGGGCACCAGCGCGAAGTGCACGCCGCGCAGGGCGCCGCGGGCGGAGACGCTGTGGTTGGCCTGCACCAGCGGCAGGGCCGAGCCGGTCGCGGCGGCGAGGACGTCGGCCCGGTACCACTCGGTGAAGCGGCCCCGGGTGTCACCGTGGGACACCAGGTCGATGGCGTAGGCGTCGGGCACGGCGAGCTCGCGGATGTCCACGGGCGCACCGTAGCGATCCTCCGTCGGGCGTGTCAGATGGTCTGTGTAGGAGCTGCCTGAGCCCTGGGGCTGTGGCCTTGGGAGGGAGCATTCTGATGACCGTGACCGATGAGCAGGCCGGCGACCCGGGTGGCCCGGGCCGGGTGAGCGGGCAGCAACTGCGCAAGCTGCTGGCGGATGACACGTGGCT
>NZ_JBJNRJ010000003.1:0-40649 GCF_046233715.1 Trujillonella humicola
CGGCGTGGTTGAGCAGCCGCTGCGTCGCATCCGGCGTCCGGTCACCGGCCTGCTCGGCCAGCGTCCACCCATTCTTGCGCTCCAAGCCCGACAGCAGCCTCCTGGAAAGGGTCGTACGCCGACTACCCATCGCAGGCGCAGGCGTACGACGTCGACGACGAGGTTCACCCAATCGCAATGTCGCGAGGAGCACCGTCGCCGGGCCCCTCACCGCCGGGCGAGCTCCCCGGTCTCGACCAGCTGCCGGGCGACTTCCCGCACTCGGGTGTTGGTGTCCTGGGAGTGGCGGCTCAGGATGGCGAACGCCTCGTCCGCAGTGATCCTCAGCCGCTCCATGAGGATCCCCTGGGCCTGGCCGATGAGGGTGCGGCTGGCCATCGCGGTGCGGAGGTTCTCCTCGTTCGTCCCCCAGCGCACCGCGACCGCCGCCAGAGCGGCGAGGGCCAGGGCCCGGACGCGGATCGCTGAGTCGAAGGCGTGTGCCCGGAGGGCGAAGAGGTTCAGCGCCCCGAGCTCGAAGCCTCGTCGACGAACAGGTTCACCGACAGGGCGCTGCGGATGCCGGTCTCGGAAGCTGCCCTCCTGGACCACTCGGGGTACCGGTCGTCGGCCGTCAGGTCCTCGACGGCGCAGGTCCGCTGCGTCGAGATGGCGTCGAGGCACGGTCCCTGGCCGAGTTCGTACTGCAACTGGTCGGCCCGTACGGCCCGCTGGTCGCTCGCCGCCGGCGTTTCCACGTCGCGGCGGCGGACCACCGACACGCTGGAACTGACGTGGGCACCGAGCTGAGCGGCGACCGTGTCGACCACCCGCTGCGCGACGTGCGGGAGGTCGGGTTCCCGGCCCAGCCCTCGGACGAGGGCCACCAGCTCGAGCGGCCGGCTGTCCGCTTCCGCCATGGAGGTCTCCCTCGGTCGATCCCGTCCTCCGGCGGCGCGGCTGACCACCGGGCGGGAATTGCGGTGATCCCAGGCTAGGACGGGTGCGGAGGCCCACCCATGCCCGGAGAGCTTTCGTCACGGGGTCGACAAACCGCTGCCCGCCGGCCCGCGCGGGCCCGGGCCGGCGAGCTGCTCCCCGGCGCCTGCTCCGCTGGTAGGTTTCTCCCCGGGTCATAGCGCCGGCCCTCGATCACGAGCAGGCAGCACGTCGGCACCGGTCGTTCCGCGGTCGGTCGTGTGCGCCGCCGAGGTGAGCGCGTGCCACATCCCGTCGGATCCGAACCCATCCGGCACGACCTGTCCTCGCTGGTCATCAGGCTCAGCCTGGGCGAGGGCCGGCTGCTCCTGGCCGGGCCGCTCACCCGCCCTGGCGCCCGACTCCTGCACGCCGGCGTCTCGCGCCTGCTGCGCACCGCGTGCAGCTCCTGGGTGCTGGACGTCGCCGCCCTGACCGGTTTCGACCGCTGCGGACTCCGGGCGATCAGCGGCACCTACCGCCGCGCGCTGCGGCACGACCGCCGCGTGACGCTGGTGGGCGCGTCGGTGGGGCTCCAGGGGGAACTCACCCGCCTCCGCCTCGATCGCCACCTCCTCGATCGCCACCTCCTCGTCGTGGACCGGCGATCGGCACCCTCGGGTGCCCACGTGGCCCGAGCCGTGCGGGAGCCGGTCCGGCCGGCTGGTGCGGTCCGTCGAGGGCCGGCTGCGGAGGAGGCCCGGTGAGTCTCGGCAGCGTCGCGGTGGACCTCCCGGGGGTGCCCCGTGCGGTTGCCGAGCAGGCACGCGACGCCCTGGACGACGTCGTGGCGTTGGCGGCGCACGCGGTCCCCGGCTGCCTCGGCGTCGGGGTGTCGCTGGCCATCGACGGCGAGGTGCACACCGTGGCGCTGACCGGCGATCCCGCCCGGCTGCTCGACGAGCTGCAGTACGACCGCGGCGACGGCCCGTGCCTGACCGCGCTGCGCCGGGACGAGGAGGTCGCCTGCGACGACTACGCCGTCGACCGGCGCTGGCCCGACCTCGCGCGTGCCGCCCGATCGGCCGGGGTCAGCAGCTCGCTGTCGGTGCCGCTGCACGCGGGCAACGGCGTGGTGGGCGCTCTCAACTGCTACGCCGGGCGTCCGGCGGCCTTCCCCATCCAGGCCCGCGGCGCCGTGCAGACGCTGGCCCGGCACGGCGCGCTCATCCTGCGGGAGCTGCAGCAGCGCCACGAGGACCGGACCCGCCTCGCCGGCGCCCGCGGTGCCCCGGACGCGCTGCAGAGCAGCCTGCTGCCCGCCCTGCCCGGGGTGGCCTGTGCCGCTCGGCGCGTGGCCGGCACCTCCGGCGAGACCACGGCCCGGGACTGGCACGACGTGTTCCCCCTGCCCGACGGCGCGATCGGGCTCGTGGCCGGGGAGGCCCCGGGGGACGGCGCCGTGGGTGCGGCCACGACGGGGCAGGTGCGCAGCGTCCTGCGCTCCTACGCGTACGACGGGGCCAGCCCCTCGCTGGTGCTCGACCGGACGGACAGGGTGGTCGCGGGACTGGGACTGGCCCGGCGGGCGACCGTCTTCTACGGCCGGGTGGTCGTCGATGCCGGCGGAGCGCTGCTGCTCTACAGCAACGCCGGGCACCCGCCTCCTCTCCTGCGTCGTCCCGACGGCAGCGTCACCCGGTTGCGCGGCGCGGTGACCGGCCCCATCGGCGTCCTCCCGCAGGGGCACCGGCTCCGCTCGGAGACCGCCGTCGACGTGCCGGCCGGTTCCACCCTGCTGCTCTACACCCGCGGACTGCTCCACGGCCGCGCCGGCGCGGTGGGACCGGACCGGGCGATCGACGACCTCGCGCGCACCGTGAGCCACCTGCCCGGCACCGCCGATCCCTCCTCCTTCTGCGAGGCCGTCCTCGAGCGCCACGGACCGCCCGAGCGGCACGAGGACGTGACCGTGCTCGCCGTGCGGATCGAGGGTCGACCGCGTCCGGTGCGCCCGCGGCGACCTCCCTCCGGCGGTGCGTCCTTCACCCGCACCGTCGAACGGGCCCGCCGGCTGGGCGACCTGCTGGCGGAGACGGCGCGCGAGAGCCGGGACCTGTGCACCGAGCTCCGCGACGGCGAGGGGGTCGACGACGACGTCCTCGCCCGTGCCGAACGCTGCCGACTGCTGATCGAGGAGGCGCTGGCCTGCGGCGTCATCGACCTGCCGGCGTCGTCGGAGGTCCGTGGCGACCCGCCGCCCTGACGATCTCGTCGTCCGCCCGCGGCCAGTGGCCGCCGGGCGTGACGGGGGCCCGAGGCCCTGGCGGAGCGCCTACGCTGCGCCGCCATGGCGACGGACACCTACACGGTGCAGCGATCGACGACGATCGCAGCACCGCCGGAGCGGGTGTATGCGGAGATCGTCGACTTCCGCCGGTGGACCGCGTGGTCACCGTGGGAGGACGTCGACCCGGCGATGCGCCGGGAGTACTCGGGCGCCGAGTCGGGCGTCGGCGCCGTCTACGCCTGGTCGGGCAACCGCAAGGCCGGCGCCGGCCGGATGACCGTCGTCGACGCCGCCGAGCCCTCCCGGGTCCGCATCGACCTGGTCTTCGAGAAGCCGTTCAGGGCCAGGAACGACATCACCTTCGCCATCACGCCTGATGCGGCCGGCTCCGCGGTCACCTGGACGATGGTCGGCCGCAGGACGCTGGCGGTGCGGCTGATGGGTGTCGTGAAGTCGATGGACGCCATGGTGGGCCCGGACTTCGAGAAGGGTCTCGCCCGGCTGAAGGCAGCGGCGGAGGCGCCGACCGGGACATAGCCGAGGCCGCGGCGGCCCCCGGCGCGTCCGCTCCCGGACGACCCCAGGCTCCGAGCCTCGCGGAGATGAGGGACTGGTGGGACCCGACCGACGTCCTGTCGTTCTCGCGATGCGCGCCGCGCGGTGGGCGGCCTGCGTCCTGGCCGTGGTGGCGGTCGCGGTCGCCGGGTGCGGGCAGGACGCGCCGCCGGAGCGGGCGGCCGGTTCCACGAGCCCGTCGACGGCGCTCTCGCCGTCCCCGCCCTCCGAGGAGACGCCCCCGCCCCCGCCCCCGCCGGCACCGCCCGGACCCGAGGAGCAGCGGGCGCTCGACACGGCCCTCATCGAGGCGGCCTGGGCGAACGACGTCGTCCGGGCCCGCGAGCTGATCACCGCCGGCGCCGACGTGAACGCCCAGGACGCCACGCAGCAGAGCGCCTACCTGATCGCGACCAGCGAGGGCCATCGCGAGCTGCTGGAGGTGGCCCTCGCCGCGGGGGCGGACCTCGCCGCGCTCGACAGCTTCGGCGGGACGGGGCTGATCCGAGCGGCCGAGCGGGGTCACGCCGACGTCGTCGGGCGGCTGCTGCAGGCCGGGATCACCGTGGACCACGTGAACCGGTCGGGCTTCACCGCGCTGCACGAGGCGGTCATCTACGGAGACGGCAGCCCGCGGTACGTCGACACGGTGCGGCTGCTCGTCGCCCGCGGGACCGACGTCGCGCTCCCGCCGGTGCGCGACGGGATCCCGCCGCTGCAGCACGCGCGGTCGCGGGGCCAGGACGCCGTCGCCGCGACGCTGCGGGCGGCCCTGGAGGCGGGACCGGTCGCGGACCCGGCGGGGTCGCTGCTGGAGGCCGCGGCGGCCGGGGACCCGGATCGAGCGGCCCTGGCGCTGCGCGCCGGCGCGGCCCTCGAGGTGCGGGACGCCGGAGGGCGGACGCCGCTGCTGCTGGCGGCCACCTCCGACCGGGTGGACGTCGCGCGGCTGCTGGTCGCGCTGGGCGCCGACCCCGACGCGCTGGACGGCCGGCACGACACCCCGTGGCTGGTGACCGGCGTGACCGGCAGCGTGGCGATGCTCGAGGTGCTGCTGCCGGCCGGGCCGGACCTGACGATCCGCAACCGCTTCGGCGGGGTGTCGGTCATCCCGGCCGCCGAGCGCGGGCACGTGGACTACGTGCGCCGGGTGGTCGAGACGGGCATCGACGTGAACCACGTCAACGACCCCGGGTGGACGGCGCTGCTCGAGGCGGTCGTCTACGGCGACGGGTCGGGCCCCTACGTGGAGATCGTCCGGATCCTGCTCGCCGCCGGGGCCGATCCCGGCATCCGCGACGCGAACGGGCGCACCGCTCTGGACCACGCGCTCGCCCGCGGGCACGAGGAGATCGCCCAGGCGTTGCGCGGGGGTTGACCGATGAGTTCGCCGCGGCGGGTCGGTCCCTCCGGCGGAGACCGAGCCGACGAGAGGCGACCCGTGCGGAGACTGACCTACGCGATGAACGTGAGCCTGGACGGCTACACCGCCGCGCCCCGCGACGACCTCGGCTGGAGCGTGCCGAGCGACGAGCTGTTCCAGTGGTGGTCCGACCGGGTGGCGGCGACCGGTCTGGCGCTGTACGGGCGCCGGTTGTGGGAGGGGATGAGCTCCCACTGGCCGACCGCCGACCAGCAGCCCGGCGTCACCCGGGCGCACGCCGAGTACGCCCGCCGGTGGCGGGACATGCCGAAGGTGGTGTTCTCCTCGACGATCGGCGCGGTCGACGGGAACGCCCGCTTGGTCCCCGGCGACGCGGTTCCCGAGATCGCCCGGCTCAAGACCGAGGACGGCGGTCCCATGGACATCGGCGGCTCGACCCTCGCCGCGGCGGCCATGCGGGCCGGGCTGATCGACGAGTACGCGGTCGTCACGCATCCCGTCCTGATCGGCGGCGGCAGGCCTTCTTCACCGCTCTGGACAGCTGGGTCGATCTCGACCTGGTGGAGACGCGGACCTTCGCCGGCGGCGTGCTGATGGCCAGGTACGAGACCCGGCGGTGATCACGCGAGCCCGCGGGTGCGCTCGAACCAGGCCCGGGTGCTCGGCAACCCTCAGGACTCCAGCGACGGATCGTGACGCGGCGGTTTCAATGCGTGCCTACACGCGTCCCTGGTGCTCATCACCGCAGGTTCGCGCATACGGCGTCCCGCAGCGGGTTGACGCCTTCAAGTCGGCAGAGGATAACAATTACGCGGATATCGGTGACTTTCATCACCACCGATGCTGGGGGACCTCCCTAGGGGTGGTCGTGCGCCGCGGGGCCGCGCCTGCTTTCCGGTATTCACCGTCCACCGAGAATGGTTCAGGAGGGGGAAGAAAGTGGACCAGACCATCACGCAAGGGGATCTCGCCGCACTTGCCCGGAAACTCGACGAACTGGGTGACGTGTTGACCGAGAAGGAGCAGACGCTGCTGCTGGCGGTGTTCAGACTCGCCGGAAAGGAGATCAACGACCGCGTGCGGGCCAGCGCGTCGTCGGGGAGCGGGTCGCAGACCGAGAGCGGGCGCGCCGTCGCTGCCGCGCGCACGACCGGGCGGCTCTCGGCGGGCTTCAAGGACGCCTTCGTCCCCGTCGGGACGGCCGACTTCAACCTGCGCGGTGGGCTCGACGAGGTCGCCGGCGGGGTCGGCATCGGCGTCGTCTACTGACCTGTTCCGGCCGCTTCCGGCCACTGCTCGGGAGCGGCCGGCCAGACAGGTCGGCGCGAGTCCTCCACCCCGGCTGTTCGCCCGACCCCCCGTGAGCCATAGCTGAGGAGCATGGTCATGCCCGCTGCTGCTTCCCCGGCGCCGACGGCTCCGGTCGCGCTCACCCTGTCGAGACCGCGGCGGCACGGCCCGACGGTCGAACAGCGCTCGGCCTGTGCCGTCGCCCTGGTGAGCATGCCGTTCGTGTCGGTGCACCGGCCTTCGCTGCAGCTGGGCCTGCTCAAGGCCATCGCCGAGCGGGCGGGCTTCCCGGCCGAGACGCTCCACCTCTGCATCCCCTTCGCCAGTCAGATCGGCACCCGCGCGTACGAGGAACTCGTCCACCACAGGGGGCGCATGTTCGGTGACTGGTTGTTCTCGGTCGCCGCCTTCGGTGAGTCGGCGCCCGACCCGGATGGCGCACTCCTCGACCGCTTCTCCGAGGAGGCCGACCTGCTGCTGGCCGACGTCGGTCTGACCCGTGAGCAGCTGCTCGGCGTCAGGGACGTACAGGTGCCCCGATACATCGAGTCGATGGTGGACGACGTCGATTGGGGCGGCTTCCGGGTGGTCGGGTTCACCTCCACCTTTCAGCAGAACGCCGCGTCCTTCGCTCTGGCGCGGCGCCTCAAGGAGCGCTGGCCGGAGACGACGATCGTCTTCGGTGGGGCGAATTTCGAAGGGGAGATGGGCGATGAGCTGGCCCGGCTGCCCTGGGTGGACCACGTGGTCAAGGGTGAGGCCGACGAGACGTTCCCCGAGTACCTCGATGCCCTCGCGGTCGGTGCAGATCCACGTGAGGTCCCCGGGGTCGTGGCCGACGGTGTGTCGGACGGCGGCGAACGTGCGCCCTTCGTCGCGTTGGACGAGCTGCCGGTGCCGGACTACAGCGAGTACTTCGCGCGCGCGCTCGCGGCCGGCGTGGTCTCCGAGACCTCCCGCCGCCTGGTTCACCTGCCCTTCGAGAGCGCGCGGGGTTGTTGGTGGGGGCAGAAGCACCACTGCACCTTCTGCGGCCTCAACGGGTCCACCATCGGCTTCCGTTCGAAGTCCCCAGCACGCGTCGCGGACGAGCTGGCCAGCCTCGCCCGGTCTTACGGCTCCTTCCGGTTCGAGGCCGTCGACAACATCATGGATATGCGGTACTTCACCGATTTGCTCCCCCGAATCCGGGCCGACGCCCTCGACTACGAGTTCTTCTACGAAGTCAAGTCGAATCTCTCGCGCGAGAAGATCAGGTCGCTGCGCGAGTCTGGCGTGGTGCGAATCCAACCGGGGATCGAATCGGTCGACAGTACCGTTCTGAAACTGATGAGGAAGGGCGTGACCGGGCTCCAGAACATCAATCTCCTCCGGTGGGCCGCCCATTACGGTATCGACGTCGGCTGGAACATGATCTGGGGATTCCCGGGTGAACGGCAGGAGTCCTACACGCAGCAGCTCGAAACTTTGAAGCTGCTGCGCCACCTCCAGCCCCCGACAGGTGCCGGCCGCATCTGGTTGGAACGTTTCAGCCCCTTGTTCCAAGAGGAGGGTGCCTGCACCACCGAGTACGTCCGCCCCGAGGAGAGCTACAGCTACGTCTACCCGCCCTACTTGGACCTCCGGCGCATCGCCTACTTCTTCGACTACCGGTTCGTCGACGCCCTGTCCGATGAGGTGTACCTGGCGATCCGGGACGAGGTGCGGGACTGGCAGGCGGCGTGGAAAGGATCGCCTCGGCCGTCGCTGTTCTTCTGGTCCTCCCCGGATCAGATCCTGATCGAGGATTTCCGCGACCCAGGGCAGCGCGGCGTGTACCGGTTCTACGACGAGCTCGCTGAGATTTACCGAGCCTGCAGCGAGCGCCCGTGCTCGGTCGCGAACGTGGCGAAGGGACTCGCGTCGGGCCGTTCCGTGGTCGAGGTGGAGGAGGCCCTCGTCGGGTTCGCCACGCGTGGCCTGATGGCTCGGGAGGGTGACACGTTCCTGAGCCTGGCGCTCCCGGCGAGCAGGGGCCGGTAGATGCCGACCTCGGTCCAGCTCAACGACGCGAGCGATCGCCAGCTGGCCGTCCTCCTGGGACTCGACTCCGACCAGGTGGCGTTGGTCGTGCGCCTCCGCCCGGTCCGGCGGCGGCAGGACCTGGCCATGCTCCCCGTCACGGCGCTCGCCCGGATCGACGATCTGCTGGAGATCCCGAAGCTCGACATCAACGAGGCCACGCCGCGAGAGCTGGTCGAGATCACGGGGATCCCCGTGGCCACCGCGGATCGCGTCGTGGCCCGGCGGCCGTACTTCACGGCGCTCGAGCTCCGCGCGCTATCCGGCATGGACGCGGAGGCGTTCACGGCCATCACGGAGTTCTTCGCGCCGCGACCGCTCGGCTATGTCGACAAGCTGTCCGGTGGGGAGGTCCGCCTCACCCCCGACCCGTCCCGATTGCTGGTCTCCCTTCGCCCGTCGGACACCGAGAGTGCGGCCTCCGTCGGGGAGAGCCACCGGTTGACCCGGGTCAGCTCCACGCGCGACGGCCGTGGCTACCAGGTGTTCGCCGTCCCCGAGACCGAGGGCGCCACCGACGCACTGGACGGGCTGAAGGGCGACGAGCGGGTCGAGCTCGTCATTCCCTCCTTTCGTCGGGGGCGCAACGGGACCGTGTTCTTCGACCCCCAGTTCTGCATCGCGCAGTTCCGGGCGGGGACGGCCGAGGCCCGGCAGGACGAGGTGATCGCGGCTGCCGGACTGGCGGTGGAGAGGCGACACCGGACCCCCGGGCTCGTGACGTTGCGGCTGGCCGGCCAGGGAATGAACCCGGCCGCGATCATGCAGTCGATCGGGGTGCTCAACGAGGCCTCGGAGGTCGAGTTCGCGGAACCGGCATTCGTCGCGGTCAACGACCTCGAGGTGGCCGCGACGCTCGAGATGGAGTCCGGGACGGCGACTGGCACCGCCGCTGACCTGCCCTGGAACCTCCGTCTCGTGGGGGCTCGCCCGGACGAGCCCGCCACGGCTGGTCACCCGGACGTCGTCGTGGCCGTCATCGACACGGGAGTCGAGACGTCCCACCCCGCGATCGCCCACGCCGTGCTGTCCCGCCCATCGGGCGAGAGCTGGAACTTCGAGGACGACGATGATCCGGAGCCGACCGACGACCAGGGACATGGCACGTTCATCGCCGGCCTCCTCGCCGGACGGGGGGAAGGCGGGATCTGGGGGATCTGCCCGAGCTGCAGCATTCTGCCGCTGAGGGTGGGTCTCTCCGGTGCTTCGCTGAGCTACGCCCAGCGCCGCGACGCCATCCTCTACGCCGTCGGGCTGGTCCGGTCTCCCCGGCGCCTCGTCCTCAACCTGAGCTGGAAGACGACCGGCGACGTCGCGCTGATCCGGGACGCGGTGGTCCAGGCCGAGCAGGCCGGAGCCGTCGTCGTCGCCTCGGCCGGCAACTGGCCGGCGGCGGAAGACGAGCCGCACTTCCCCTCCGACTACCGGCAGATCGTCTCCGTCGGTGCCGTCGGCCCGGACGGGCGGCGGGCCGCCTACTCCTTCTACGGTCGTGAGGTCGACCTGGTCGCGCCCGGCGGCCGCGGCACGGGGGGCGGTGCTGACAACATCCGGTCGGCGGCGCGGGGCGGGAGGGACACCGTCGACTTCGGCACGTCGTTCGCCAGCCCGCACGTGGCCGGAGCGGCCGCGCTGGTGCTTTCCCGGCGGCGGGACATCTCGGTGGCCGAGGTGCGCGATGCGGTGGAGCGCAGCGCCAATCCTCTCCCCGACTCCGGCACCGGACGGGGGCTGCTCGACGTGGGCGCCGGGGTGACGCGCGCATCGCCGTCGCCCTCCGGGCCGGTCGCCCCGACGGCGGGGGACGGCGGGCTGGTCGCGGTCAACACGATGGACCAGGCCACCCTCATGAGTTCGTTCGGGCTACTGGCGTTCACCGCGCGGCTGATCGTCGCGCGGCGCCCGTTCGCCTCGCTGGAGCAGTTGCGCGGCCTGCTCGGTCTCACCGCGGAGCAGTTCGACCGGATTCTCCGGTACGACGGAGGCGGCTAGGCCGAGGTGTGCCGCTCGCCCCGTGTTCGACGGCGCACCTCGGTCTTGTACGAACCGGGGCGGGCCGCTGGACCGTTGCGCATCATCAGCGACGCGCCGAGTTCGTCCCACTCACGCCCGGTGAACTGCTCCACGCCCCGAATGGACTCGACCGCCTTGAGGGTCTCGGCCCGGTAGGCGAACTTCGGTACCGGCTGGACCTGGAACAGGGGTCGGCGCACGTGGAAGAGGATCGGATGACCGGTCAGGCACAGCCGGACGTTCGAGATGAGCGGGCCGAACCACCAATCGGTCTCGATGATGCCCTCGAGCACGTCATAGCCCGGATGCCGCGGCAGGTTGGCAGGAGGACGCACGAGCAGGGACCACCCCGGCCGGGTCCGTGCCATCACCCCGGTCCAGATCTGCACGATTCCGGGAAGGTCCGGTCCCGTGGTCAGGAAAGGCACGAGATGCCCCGGAAGCGCGTACGGGGCGTGCCGGGCCAGGTGCTCGTCGAGTCCGGGCAGCACCGTCCATTCGAGGAGTTCCCAGTCGAGCTGCCCGGGAAGGCGGAAGTACACCGCTGTTCCGTCCCACTGCAGGGCGAACTCGAGTGGGGGGAACAAGTGCCAGCCGAAACCGGTCGCTGAGGTGAGCGGCTCGCAATAGTGCTCGGCCTTCGCGGGGATGGAGCCGTTGAGCCCGGGGCTGGCCCGACGGGGGAGAGGGGCGTCGGGGTACACCTGGAAGAACGTGGCTATCGCTTCGCTCTGGTTCGTGTCCATGGCTGACCTCGGGTGGTCCGGTCGCGCATCTGCCCCCCGGGTTCCGCAGTTCGTAGGTCGACGGGACCGCCGAATCGGGGGGTTGATCTGCGAAGACGCGCCTCGGCGGGAGCTGGAGTCGTGTCACTACACGCTCCGACGGCCTCCTCGGCCGTATCTGTGCAGGTCAGGCGGGGTGTAGGGCGGTGATCCGGGGCGGTGGGGTGAGCCCGCAGGCCCGAAGAATGCTCTGCTGGGCGGTGGTGAGCTCGGTGGTCTGGGTGACCGTGCCGGTCGGCCCGGTGAGGGTGACCGCGTGCAGCCGGCCCAGCTCGCGGGCCAGGGCCGGCCAGGTCTCGCCGGTGCGCCGTTCGGCGACCCGGATGAGCAGCAGCGCCAGCCAGCACAGCAGCACGTGCGCGCGGATGCGGGGCTCGAGGCGGTGGAACACCGGCCGCAGCTCCAGGGTGGACTTCAGGTCGCGGAAGCCGCGCTCGGCCTCCAGCAGGTTCTTGTAGCCCAGCGCAACGTCCTCGGCCGACAGATCGGGGTCGGAGGTGACCAGCAGGTACTTGCCGTCCAGCCGCGCCTCGGCGCGGACCTTGGCGGTGTCGACGACCAGGCGCCCGCGGGTGTCTTGGCGCAGCCAGCGGCCCAGCGCGCGGTGGTCGCGCAGCGCGCACTCGGCGCGGGTGTGCGCGGCGAGCTCGGCGTCGCGGCGACCGATGGCCGCCTTGGAGGTCGGCTTGGTGGTGGCCAGCCGGTCGCGAGCGGTCTTGATGCGGGCCAGCTCGGCGCGGATGCGGGTCAGCGCCGCCTCGCGCTGGGCGGCGGCGCGGGTCGCCTCGTCGGGGTTGGCGCACAGCACCCAGCGCAGATCCGGGGCGGCCTCGAGCCGCACTTCCTTGACCCGCAGGTTGTCCCGCACGGTCCGGTAGCGGCCCTGGCGGGCGAGGACCTCCTCGACGTGGGCGGTGCCGGCGCGCATCCGCTCGCCGGCGATGAAGTGCCCGCCGGCCCGGCGCAGGTAGTCCAGGTTCGCCGCGGAGGAGAAGCCACGGTCGACCACGGTGACCACCCGACCCAGCCGCCAGGCCCGCAGATCGTCCTTGACCTGCGGCAACACCGCCTGATCGGAGGTGTTGCCCGGCCAGCACCACACCCGCACCGGAATGCCCTCGCGGGTCACGGCTAGGCCGATGATGATCTGCGGCAGATCACCGCGGGAGTCCTTGGAGTGCCCGTAGCGGCGGAAACCCGCCGCCTCGCCGGTTCCGGCCTCGGTCCCTGCGCCGGCAGCGTCGGCGGCGTCGGCGGCGTCGGCGGCTGGCGCGGGGTCCTCGGTGTCGCGCTCGAAGTAGGTGCTGGTGGTGTCGAAGAACAGCAGGTCGACCTCGAGGTTGAGCAGGTTCGCCACGGCGAAGAACACCGCCTCCTGGACCTTGGCGTCGGTATCGGCCTCGACCAGCAGGTCCATCGCCCGGTACGCCTGATCGTCGGTCGCCTCGGCCAGCCCCGGGATCGCCACGTCGGAGGTGATCCACTCCGCGGCGGCCAGCTTCGACGCCGGGGCCAGCGCCCGGTTGGCCACCAGCGCGAAGATCATCCGCTCGACGTCGGTGCTGAACCGGCGATCGCCGAGCACCTCGTGCAGCGCGGTGCCGATCCCGAGTTGTTGCCACAGCCCGTCCAGCAGCCACGCCCCACCGGCCGGGCGGGAGCCGGTGATCCGCAGCCCACCGCCGGCCCCGTCACCGGGTTCGGCGCCGACCTGGAGGCCGGCGTCGCTGCCGGCGTCGTCACCGAGGTAGCGGTTGATCGAGCCGACCAGCCGGCGCAGGCCGGCGACGTCGAGGCGGTCCTCCCGGCCCAGCGGCAGCAGCACCTTGGCCACCGACGGGCCACCCGGGCTGCGCTCGTTGTGCGCGATCGACACGTACCGCACCGTCGTCCCGTCCTTGTTCTGCCGCGACGACGTCCGCAGGTACACACCTACACCCTGGCCGCCGATGACCAGGAAGAGCAAGCGCTCATTGGCCGGAACGTGTACCTACACATCCCCGGCGTCCGCGACCGCTACGAGGCGCCGACCAGCAGCTTCGCCCAAACCACCACGCTCGTGTGCCCATCAACTGCGGAACCCGGGTGCCCCGTGGTCTGCGCGTCACCCGTCATCCGGGTCGGCGGCGCCGTGTTCCGGGGCGGCCGAGCATAGCGGGGTGAGTCCCCTGGAGTGGTGTAGTTGGGGAGGCCACCGCCGTCCACTCCCGCGCGAAGGCGCGACAGGGCGATCCCATCTCTGGCTGCATGGAGGGCGGTGTGACGGCTACCGCGTGATTTCCACACCTGATCCGGTGCCGACCAGCGACCGCCACTCCCGGTCGGCGAGCCGGACGGTCCCGGCCCTCGCCGCCAGGCCGGCGGCTGCGGCGGAGGAACGGGACCGGATCTCCTCCTGGTCGACCGTGGCGAGCCTGCCGCCGTCCACCACCATCCGGCCGTCCACGTACACCCGATCGACCTCGTCACCGCGCTGGCTGTAGACCAGCGATGACACGGCCGCGTGTACCGGCGTCACGCAGAGGTTCGACAGGTCCAGGACGACGAGGTCGGCGCGCTTGCCCACGTCCAGGGAGCCGATCGATTCCTGCAGTCCCAACGCTCGAGCGCCGTCGATGGTGGCCATCTCGAGAGCCTTTTCCGCCGTCATGACCTCCGGGTCGCGCAGCACCCCTTTGTGGAGGAGGGCGGCGAACTTCATCGCCTGGAGCATCGAGTGGTTCGACGACGACGCCGGGCCGTCCGAGGCGAGGCCGACGGTGATTCCGCGCCGCTGCATCGCCGGAACGGGCGCGAAGCCCGACCCGAGGTAGAGGTTCGAGCAGGGGTTGTGCGACACCTTCGTGTCCGACTCCTGGAGCAGGTCCAGGTCCCGCCCATCCACCTGCACGCAGTGCACCGCCAGCAGGTCCGGGCCGAGCAGTCCCGTGTCGGCTGCAAACGGGACGTCCCGAACCCCGAACCGGCGGACGGACTCCGCGACGTCGAACGGCGACTCCGCCAGGTGCATGGTCACGAGCGCCCCGGTGCGGTCGGCCAGCGCGCGCGTCTCCCGCAGGGTCGCCTCATCCACCGTCCAGCTCATGCACGGTGCCAGCCCCACGGTGATCCGTGAGCCCGGGACGTTCCACCGGCCGATGAGCCGCTCGGCGTCGGCCAGAGCCATGTCCAGCGGCTGGATGAGCTCGGGCGGCACCCCGACGTCGCTGCCGGCCGTCATGTAGCCCCGTGCCATCACCCCGCGGATGCCGACGTCGACCATCGCCGCTGCCACAGCGTCCCCGAGGCCGGCGGTCGGGTGCACGTACATGAAGTCCAGCAGCGTCGTCGTGCCCGTGGTCAGTGCCTCGGCGCAGCCGTGCAGCGCTCCGGCGTAGCAGTCCTCCGGCGTCAGTCGCGCCGCCGACGGGCCGGTCATCGTCAGGAACCAGTCGGACAGGACGCGATCGTCGCCCAGCCCCTTGAGCAGGGTCTGGAACAGGTGGGTGTGGGTGTTGACGAACCCCGGCAGGACCACCCGCCCGGAACAGTCGACTACCTCGGCGCCGGGGTGGGCGTCGAGCACCTCGGCCGTGGACCCGACGGCGAGGATGGCGTCGGTGAATGCCACCGCCCCGTCCGTCAACACCCGCCGGGCGCCGTCCATCGTGATCACGGTGGCCCCGGACAGCACGGTGACGGAAGGGGAACCGTCCGGGGCGGCGGCGCGGCCCGCGAGGTCGCTCACGCCGTCGTGCCCGCACCGGCCGGCGCCGCCGTGCCCGAACGCATCAGTCCCCAGACCGTCGCGGGCTTCAGCGGCGTGCGGGTGACGGTGCAGCCGAGGTGCTCGATGGCGTCGGCGACGGCGTTGGCCACCGCGGAGTGCCCGCCGATGGCGCCGCCTTCGCCCATGCCCTTGAGGCCGAGCGGGTTCAGCGGGGACTTCGACTCCAGGTGTCCCACCTCGACGCGGGGGACGTCCAGGCTGCCGGGGATCAGGTAGTCCAGGAAGGACGTCGACTGCGGTTGGCCGTCCGGGGCGTACACCAGCTCCTCCATCAGCGCGCCGCCGAGTCCCTGCGCCACCCCGCCGACGATCTGCCCCTCGGCGTTGCGGGGGTTGACGATGGTTCCCGCGTCGTTGACGACGACGTACCGGCCGACCGTCGTGATGCCCGTGTCCGGGTCGACCTCCACCTCGGCGATGTGGATCCCGTAGGAATAGGGGGCGGCCATGTTCTCGAAGTACTGCACCGACTCCAGGTCCGGCTCCATCCCCTCCGGCCGGTTGCCGCCCGGCGTCGCGGCGGCGGCGATCTCCGCCCAGCTCACCCGCGTGGTGGGCACCCCCTTGACGTGGGCGTAGCCGTCCTCGAGCACCATGTCCGACGGGTCTGCCTCCACCAGGTGCGCGGCCAGGGCCAGCGCCTTCTCGCGCACCTTCGTCGCGGCCATCACCACGGCGGTACCGGCCATGACCGCGTTGCGGCTGGCGTAGGTCCCCATGCCGTGGGCCAGCCGGCCGGTGTCCCCGAAGACGACCTTGATGGTGTCGTGCGGCACCTGCAGCTCGTCGGCGGCGATCTGCGCCAGCATCGTGGCGGTGCCCTGCCCCTGCGGGGCGGCGCCGGAGTTGATCGTCACCTCGCCGGTCGGGTCCACCCGCACGCTGCCGCCCTCGAACGGGCCGGTGCCGGTGATCTGGTTGTAGACGCAGATGCCGAGGCCGATCAGCCGGCCCTGCTCGCGGGCCGCCTGCTGGCGCGCAGCGAAGCCGGCGTAGTCGATCATCTCCAGGGCCTTGTCCAGGCCCGCGGGGAAGTTCCCGCTGTCCAGGACGACCGCCGCCTCCAGGGAGACCAGCCCCGTGTCGTGGGGCATCTCCTCCGGGGTGAGCAGGTTCTTGCGGCGCACCTCGGCCCGGTCGACGCCGAGTTCGCGGGCCACGATGTCGAGCAGGCGCTCGCGCGCGAACGTCGCCTCGGGGGTCCCCGCCCCCCGGTAGGGGGAGGCGGGCGACTTGTTCGTGGAGGCGCAGACGGCCTCGACGCGGTAGGCCGGGATCCGGTAGACCCCCCCGAGGCTCGTACCGGCCAGGGAGGCGTTCACGAGTCCGAGGGGTCGCTGGTAGGCGCCGCAGTCGGTGATGTGCCGGGCGCGGAGGCCGAGGATCGTGCCGTCGTGCCGCAGCGCCATCTCCACCTCGTGGATCTGCTCCCGGGAGTGGGCGATCGCGAGGAAGTGCTCGTTGCGGTCCTCGATCCACTTCACCGGGCGACGTGCCCGTCCGGCTGCGAAGGGCACGAGGAAGTCCTCGGAGTTGAAGTCCGCCTTGACCCCGAAGCCGCCGCCGATGTCGGGGGTGATCACCCGTATCGAGCGAGCGGGGACGCCCAGCATGCCGGCCAGGAGGGTGCGGGCGGTGTGCGGCCACTGCGTCGAGTTCCACACCGTCAGCTCGCCGGTCACCGTGTCGCGGTGGGCGACGACGCCACGGGTCTCCATCGGGATGCCGGTGTAGCGCTGCATGTCCAGCCGCCGGGAGATGACCCGATCGGCGGAGGCGAAGGCGGCTTCGACGTCGCCGTTCTCGTAGACCAGTGTCGCGGCGACGTTGTCGGGCGCGTTCTCGTGCAGGACCGGCGCCCCGGGCTGGATGGCCGCGTAGGCGTCGACCACCGCGTCGAGCGGCTCGTAGTCGACCTCGATCAGCTCGAGCGCGTCCTCGGCCTCGTGCCGGCTCCCCGCCACGACGACGGCGACCGGCTCGCCCACGAAGCGGACGGTGTCCGTGGCCAGCGGGTACTGCGGAGCTGGGCGGAAGGTCTCGACGACGAACAGCGCGGGTATCGACGGTGGGTGCGGCCCCAGCGCCGCGGCGGAGAAGGCGTCGACCACGCCCGGTGACCGCAGGGCGGCGCTGACGTCGACCGAGAGCAGCCGGGCGTGCGCGTGCGGGCTGCGCAGCACGGCCATGTGCAGCATCCCCGGGAACCGGAGGTCGTCGACGAAGGCGGCCTCCCCGCGCAGCAACCGGGGGTCCTCCATGCGCTTGACGCTCGCGCCGATCGTCTGCACGCCCATGTCAGCGCTCCCACGACTCGTCAGCGGCCTGGACCGAGCACACGATGCCCTGGTAGCCGGTGCACCGGCAGAGGTTGCCCGAGAGGGCCTCCCGGATCTCCGGTTCGGTCACCCCGTGCTTCTCACGCAGGAAGTCGTACGTGGTGAGCAGGAACCCGGGTGTGCAGAACCCGCACTGCAGGCCGTGGTTCTCCCAGAAGGCCTGCTGGATGGGGTGCAGCTCGTCGCCGGCCGCCAGTCCCTCCACCGTGGTCAGCTGCCTCCCGTCGGCCTGCACGGCGAACATCAGGCACGCCCGGATCGGCTCGCCGTCCAGCAGGACGGTGCACGCGCCGCAGACCCCCTGCTCACAGCCGACGTGGGAACCGGTCAGGCCGAGGTCTTCGCGGAGGAAGTCGACCAGCGAGCGCCGGACGGAGAGGGTCCGCTGGTGGGAGTCCCCGTTGACCGTCACCGTGATCGTCTTCTCCCGCATGCCCCCGGAGCCGACCGTTGACCGCTCCTCGACGTCCATCGCGTGCTCGCTCTCCCGGCCGGTCGTGCCCGGCCTGCTCGTCGGTCCTCGGTGGGTGCTCGAAGGGGGGCGTGGCTGGGGGGTCAGGCGGCCGAGGCCGCAGGAGGTGCGGCGAGCCCGGTCGCCTCGGCGATCGCCCGCTGCAGCAGGTGCCGGGTCAGGTGGCGCCGGTACTCCGCCGGGCCGTGGGTGTCCGGGGGTGGGTCGAGGTCGGCCGCGAAGTTCCCGGCCAGCTCGGCGACGGCTTCCGGGGTGGGCTCGGAACCGACCAGCCCGTCGACGACGCTGTGGGCCTGCACGGTGCTGGGAGCGGCCCCGGCAACGCCGAGACCGGCCCGGGTGACCAGGCCGTCGGCCACGGTCACCACCGCGGCCACGGCGACCTGTGCGAAGTCGCCTCGGCGACGGCTGACCTCGAGGAAGGAGCTGCGGGTGCCCTCGGGCCAGGCCGGGACGCGGATCTCGGTGAGCAGTTCCTCGGCGGCGAGGGACGTGGTGAAGAACCCTTCGAAGAACTCCTCCGGAGCCACCTCCCGTGATCCGTCGGTGCTCCGGATCACGAGGGTGGCGCCCAGGGCGCTGACCGCAGCGGGCAACTCCGCCGCCGGGTCGGCATGGGCCAGGCTGCCGCCGATGGTTCCGCGAGCGCGGATCTGCGGATGGCCGATGTACCCGAGCGCGTTCCGCAGCAGGCTCCCCGGACCGTCGGCGGCCCCGGACAGGTGCCGCTCGAGGGCCCGCTGCCGGGACGTGGCGCCGATGTGCAACGTGCCGTCCTCGGCCCGGATGCCGTCGAGGTCGGCCACCTGGTTGATGTCGACCAGCACGGCCGGGCGGGCCAGCCGGAAGTTCAGCATCGGCACGAGGCTCTGACCGCCCGCGAGCACCTTCGCCTCGTCGCCGTGCTCCCGGAGGACGTCGAGGACCTCCTCGACGCGGGTCGGTGCCAGGTAGTCGAACGGAGCCGGCTTCACGGGCGTGCCTCCTGCTGTCCGTGGGGGCCGGCTGCGACCGACGCCGACTCCCGAGGGGCCATCGTCGGCACTTCCGCGGCTCGGCGCCACGGACGTTCCGGTGCACTTTGCCGGGCCGTCACTGGACGTTTCGTCCACCGGCTGCTGAGGTCGGCGCGTGACGATGACGCTCGCCGAGGTGCTCGCCCTCGACGTCCTCCGACGGGCGGACCCCCACGTGGTGGTGGGCGCGGAACTGCTCGACCGCCCGGTGCGCTGGGTGCACACCAGTGAGCTGGCCGAGGCGGCGTACCTGCTGCGGGGCGGGGAGCTGCTCCTCACGACAGGCCTGGGCATCACCGGGCGCGGTGCGGTGGGGGAGGCCGCCTACATCGCTGCGCTGGCCGCGCGCGGCGTGGCGGCGCTGGCCCTGGAGCTCGGCTGGACGTTCCCCGAGGCGCCGCGCGCGCTCGTCGACGCGTGCAGCGAGCACGGCCTGCCGCTGCTGGTCCTGCGGGAGGTGGTTCCGTTCGTCGAGATCACCGAGCAGGTGCAGGCCACGATCCTGGAACGCGCTTCCGGAACGGCGCGCAGGGGACGGGACGTCCGGCAGGTGCTCACCGATGCCCTGCTCGACGGGGCGGGCCCCCAGGAGCTCACCGTCCTGCTGTCCGAGCTGGTGTCCGCCCCCGTCGTGGTCTCCACCGCTGAGGGCGCGCTGGTTGCCGCGGCGGGCCAGGACCCGCACGGGTCGGGACGGCGCGGCCGACCAGTGGCACGCCGAGACGTCGTCCTGCTCGACCGTCACTGGGGCCACGTCGCCGTCCTGCCGCCCGCCCGCACGGACGACCCGTCCGTCAGCGCCGCGTGCGGCTACGGCGCCGAGGCGCTCGGGCTGGCGCTGCTCCGCTCGGCCGCCGGTACCGACCTCGAGGTCCGGCGTCGCCAGCTGGTCGATGACCTCACCGAGCGGCGGTGGCGGTCGCCGGGGGAGCTGGTCGCCCGGGCTCGCGTGCTGGGACTGCCGTTCCCGGCCGACAGCTCGTACGCGGCACTGGTGGTCACAGACCTCCCGGTGACCGATCCTGACAACCTTGTCCGGGCGGTGGCCGGCGCCGTGGCACCGGGCACCGCCCTCGTCGCCGACGTGGGGGAGGACGTCGTGGCCGTCGTCCGCACCTCGGCGGCGACCCCGGCCGCGCATGCGGTGCTGCGCGCCGTGGACGCGCTCGGCCCACCCTCCGCGCGGGTGGTGGCCGGGACCGTGGTGGGCAGGCTCGAGGACGTGGATCGGTCGATCGCCCGGGCCCGGGCCGTGCAGGCGCTCACCGCCGGCGGTGACCGGGTGGTGTCGGGCGAGGGCATGACCGCCCGGCTCCTGCTCGCCGGCGTCAGCGACGGGCCGCTGGCCCACCACCTGGTGCGAGAGGAGATCGGCCTCCTCGCCGATTACGACGCGGCTCACGGCAGCCAGCTCGTCCTCACGCTGCGGACCTACCTGGCCCATGCCTCGTCGAAGGTGCGGACCGCGCAGGCGCTGCGGCTGCGACGCCAGACCCTGTACGGCCGGCTGCAGCGGATCGAGGAGCTGATCGGTGACATCGCCGCACCGCAGCGGCACACGGCCCTGGTACTGGCCCTGGCCCTCGACGAACTGGCGTGCGGAACCGAGGCGCCGTGACCCCCGGTGCTCCCGGGTGCAAGCCGGCGCCCCGTCGTCTCAGCGGCCGGTCAGTCCGCCGAGCGGGCCGCCGCCCAGCTTGGCGATGACTTCCTGTGGTCCTAGGCCGTAGTTGGACAGGAGGTCCACGTCGTCGTCCGTGTCCATCCGGTCGGGCAGTTCGCGGTCCGCCTGCTCGGCCTTGTCCGCTTCCCCCTTGCGGCGCAGCAGCTCCAGCACCTGTTCCTTCTCGATCTGCATGAGCCCTGCCGTACCCATTCGCTGGGAATCGGTACCCGGCTCCGGGCAGCCATCGGGATCAGGGGGCTGACGGTCCCAGAGCTCGCGTCAGCGACCCCGAGCGTGGGCGGCCGCGCTTCTGGACCCAGGGCGTGGCCGATGAGGCCGACCGTGCCGAGGCGGCTCAAGTTCTTCGGGACATGGAGACGTTGCGTGCGTGGTGAGGTCTTCCGCCTGCGCGCTCCCCGTGGCACCCAGGGCGACGAGCAGGCCGGCGTTCGCTATGCCGTCGTCGTCCAGTCCGACCTGCTGCCACTGTCGACATGGCTCGTTGCCCCCACGTCCTCCTCAGCGCGCGCGGCGACCTTCCGCCCGGAGGTATCCATCGTCGGGCGCTCGACCAGGGTGCTGGCCGAGCAGACCAGTGCCGTCGATCCGCAGCGCCTGGGGGAGTCGGTCGGGCACCTCAGCTTTGATGAGCTGCGCCAGGTCGATGCTGCGCTGCGCCTCGTCCTCGGCCTATGAAGAAGACCTGTCCCTGTTCCGCCACTGATCACCGTCGAGCAGGGGCCTTCTCGCGGCAGCAGTGATTCCTCGTGATTGCCATCCATGGCACCCGAAGTTTCCCGGACCGAGTGCTGGGACCGGCTGTCATGCCGGGCGAGACGTCGACGACCGCGCTCGGGGTTGCCGGCGTTCGCCCCGTTCGCAGTTCCTACGTCCGCGTGTCCTGTGCCGGACTCCCACCTGGGGTGAGGGCTCTCCTGCCGTTCACGTCGTTGACGGCGTCGGCCCAGTCAGAGGTGGACGTCGACGAAGCCGAGGCCGGCGGCTGGCCTCGAGTAACCCTACGTGCAACGCGAGGTCGCGGGACGCTCGTGAACGGCGCCCCGCGACCTCCCGGCGGAGCGGGTGACCGAGATGGAACCGGCATGGTCAGCTTGGAAGGCTTGAGGATCCATAGGTTCTCCTGACTGGTCAGTGGAGAGTCAGGCTCATGTTGTGCCTTCCGCGTGCCTCAGCGCCGCAGGCCTCGGCTGGATCTCGTCGCTGTCGCTCGGCCCGATGCCATACCTGCGAGGAGGTCTTCGAGCTCCGGGCGCCGCGGCCCGACGTCATTGCGTTGTGACGCCGCCAGCCGGACTTCGAGTGTGGACACCGTGCCGAGCCGGGTCGGGCAGACTCCCTGCTGTGACGGGCCGCTCCTACGTCTGCGCGCTCACGGCGCTGATTGACGTCGACGACGAGAGCCTGAAGGCGGCTGTGCTCGGCTGCCGCCTCTCCAATGGGTTGCCAGGACTTGACGTTACGGATCCGGACACCGTGCAGCTAATGCTCGCAGCGACTGAGGAGATGCAGCCCGAGCGACGGATGCAGTTCTACCTCGTCAACAAGTACTTCGTGGACGTCCGGGAGTCACTGACATCCATGCTGGAGCAGGACCTGCCTGGTGCGCGCGTGCTTCTCATTGGCGTTGACGCCACACTCGAGGAGAGCGACTGACCCACGCTGCGTTGATCATGTGGGGGTGGATGTCGAGCAGTTCAGCTTCACGCGCCGCCGGGTGACCATCGTGATCGACCGGGAGAGATCTAATGGCCGCACCGGTCGCGGCGGTGTGGCGGTTGTCGCCACCTGCTCGGTCTGCGGCGCCAGCGAGCGCGGGGAAGTCCCCGCTGTGACGGACTACGAGGGACTCACGGACCTTGCGACACGCGTGGCCAAGGAGAGGTGCACCGTTCGAGGGCACCACTACAAGGTCCGTACTCACCGGGACAGGATCATCGAGCAATGGCACCACCAGCAGCTGATCAAGCGCATCTTCGCCTCCTGCGCTGGTGAACCCGTGCCTCCGCCCAACATCAACTAGCCTCTGCAGGCGCCCGAGCCCGCCACGTCCAGCCCTCGGGATGAGGAGACGGCCGAACAGGCGATCGCCCGCTTCCCAGCCCGGGTCCCCGGCGTCGCCAGGACGAGATGAGCCGTCGCTCGTCTGGCCGGACCCAGCCCCGCCACGCAGGCGCAGGGAGGCGCCATGCCGCCGCACTACGAAGCTCTCGAACCGCCTCGGCCGGTGTGGGTCAAGAATCCGAACGACCGCCGCTGGTACCCAGGCATCAGTGTCGGCAGGCTGTATCCCGCTTGGCCGGACAGACGGAGTGTGCGGTTCGACATCGCCTACGCGGATGACTCCGGGACGATGTACCGCGGCACGGTGTACGACCACCTTGTCGAGAGCCGGAGCCCACTGGCGGAGCCGGAGAAGGACGCGCCGTGCGCGCGGTGCGGCACCAGCCCCCGGGTTCCGCAGTTCGTAGGTCGACGGGACCGCCGAATCGGGGGGTTGATCTGCGAAGACGCGCCTCGGCGGGAGCTGGAGTCGTGTCACTACACGCTCCGACGGCCTCCTCGGCCGTATCTGTGCAGGTCAGGCGGGGTGTAGGGCGGTGATCCGGGGCGGTGGGGTGAGCCCGCAGGCCCGAAGAATGCTCTGCTGGGCGGTGGTGAGCTCGGTGGTCTGGGTGACCGTGCCGGTCGGCCCGGTGAGGGTGACCGCGTGCAGCCGGCCCAGCTCGCGGGCCAGGGCCGGCCAGGTCTCGCCGGTGCGCCGTTCGGCGACCCGGATGAGCAGCAGCGCCAGCCAGCACAGCAGCACGTGCGCGCGGATGCGGGGCTCGAGGCGGTGGAACACCGGCCGCAGCTCCAGGGTGGACTTCAGGTCGCGGAAGCCGCGCTCGGCCTCCAGCAGGTTCTTGTAGCCCAGCGCAACGTCCTCGGCCGACAGATCGGGGTCGGAGGTGACCAGCAGGTACTTGCCGTCCAGCCGCGCCTCGGCGCGGACCTTGGCGGTGTCGACGACCAGGCGCCCGCGGGTGTCTTGGCGCAGCCAGCGGCCCAGCGCGCGGTGGTCGCGCAGCGCGCACTCGGCGCGGGTGTGCGCGGCGAGCTCGGCGTCGCGGCGACCGATGGCCGCCTTGGAGGTCGGCTTGGTGGTGGCCAGCCGGTCGCGAGCGGTCTTGATGCGGGCCAGCTCGGCGCGGATGCGGGTCAGCGCCGCCTCGCGCTGGGCGGCGGCGCGGGTCGCCTCGTCGGGGTTGGCGCACAGCACCCAGCGCAGATCCGGGGCGGCCTCGAGCCGCACTTCCTTGACCCGCAGGTTGTCCCGCACGGTCCGGTAGCGGCCCTGGCGGGCGAGGACCTCCTCGACGTGGGCGGTGCCGGCGCGCATCCGCTCGCCGGCGATGAAGTGCCCGCCGGCCCGGCGCAGGTAGTCCAGGTTCGCCGCGGAGGAGAAGCCACGGTCGACCACGGTGACCACCCGACCCAGCCGCCAGGCCCGCAGATCGTCCTTGACCTGCGGCAACACCGCCTGATCGGAGGTGTTGCCCGGCCAGCACCACACCCGCACCGGAATGCCCTCGCGGGTCACGGCTAGGCCGATGATGATCTGCGGCAGATCACCGCGGGAGTCCTTGGAGTGCCCGTAGCGGCGGAAACCCGCCGCCTCGCCGGTTCCGGCCTCGGTCCCTGCGCCGGCAGCGTCGGCGGCGTCGGCGGCGTCGGCGGCTGGCGCGGGGTCCTCGGTGTCGCGCTCGAAGTAGGTGCTGGTGGTGTCGAAGAACAGCAGGTCGACCTCGAGGTTGAGCAGGTTCGCCACGGCGAAGAACACCGCCTCCTGGACCTTGGCGTCGGTATCGGCCTCGACCAGCAGGTCCATCGCCCGGTACGCCTGATCGTCGGTCGCCTCGGCCAGCCCCGGGATCGCCACGTCGGAGGTGATCCACTCCGCGGCGGCCAGCTTCGACGCCGGGGCCAGCGCCCGGTTGGCCACCAGCGCGAAGATCATCCGCTCGACGTCGGTGCTGAACCGGCGATCGCCGAGCACCTCGTGCAGCGCGGTGCCGATCCCGAGTTGTTGCCACAGCCCGTCCAGCAGCCACGCCCCACCGGCCGGGCGGGAGCCGGTGATCCGCAGCCCACCGCCGGCCCCGTCACCGGGTTCGGCGCCGACCTGGAGGCCGGCGTCGCTGCCGGCGTCGTCACCGAGGTAGCGGTTGATCGAGCCGACCAGCCGGCGCAGGCCGGCGACGTCGAGGCGGTCCTCCCGGCCCAGCGGCAGCAGCACCTTGGCCACCGACGGGCCACCCGGGCTGCGCTCGTTGTGCGCGATCGACACGTACCGCACCGTCGTCCCGTCCTTGTTCTGCCGCGACGACGTCCGCAGGTACACACCTACACCCTGGCCGCCGATGACCAGGAAGAGCAAGCGCTCATTGGCCGGAACGTGTACCTACACATCCCCGGCGTCCGCGACCGCTACGAGGCGCCGACCAGCAGCTTCGCCCAAACCACCACGCTCGTGTGCCCATCAACTGCGGAACCCGGGCAGCCGCGAGGACTGTGATCGGCGCCAGCAGACCAAGCGGCCGCCGTATTGCTGCCCCCGCTGTTGGCGCGGTAGAAAGCGCTACGAACTGCACGTTCGAAGGACGTGAGCGATCTCGTGCAGCCTGTCCCGGCGCAAAGCCCCCTGTCCCCGCTCCTGCACTTCGCTGCGGCGCTGACGGTCACCCGATTGTGTAGGCGACCCCGGCCCTCCCGTGAAGGGAGGATGCCTGGTGAAGCCAACGTGGGAGTGTGACCGTGCCGTCGGCCCGCCTGAGCACGACCGACGTCGCCTGCTGGGTGTTGAAGGCGAACCCACAGACATACGACCTCCTAGCTCAGTGGCACCAGCAGGGTCCCTTCAAGGTCGGGGGCTGGGTCCCGTTGCGCCGGACCTACCGACTCGACCTGATGGCACCAGGCCAGCGGTGTCTCCTGTGGGTCAGCGGACCGGAAGCGCCCGGAATCTATGCGATAGGAACGCTCACCGGCGTCGTTCAGGACAACAGCCGCGGCGGCGGGAAGTACTGGCGTGATCCGGTGAAGGCGCGACAGCTCGGGCCGGGGGTCCCCATTAAGGTGGCGCCGCTGTCGACCCCCGTGCCGCGCACTGACCTGATGCAACAGGCGGCGTTCCAGAATGCCGAGTTCGTTCGAATGGCAGCCGGGAGCAACCCGAGCTATCTGGACCCTGATCAATTCAAGGTCGTGCAGGCACACCTCCAGGCGGCGGACATGACCGCCGCCGGCTGGTAGCCGCCATAGCTGCGTAGCCCGTCGTGACGGGACGGGGGGTGACACAGAAGCCACCTGCCGACGCAAGGTAGCTACGGACGCACGCGGACCGCGATCCTTTCGGTCCAGCGGAGCGTTTGGTAGTCGGCCAAGACTCGGTGGAGAGTGCACCGGTTGTCCCAGATCGCAACGTCGCCGCGTGACCACCGGTGACGGCACTGAATGTCGGGGTGTTCGGTTGACTCGAACAGCAGCGGGAGCAGGTTTTCGCTTTCTGCCCGCGACCTTCCGACGATGCGCTTTGTGAATTGACGGTTCGCATACAACGAGGCCCGAGTTGACGTCGGGTGCACCTTCACCAACTTGTGCACCGCCGACCGGTCGCCGTCAGGGGTCACGTGCAGCGCACTCAATCCGTCGAGGAGCTGACGCAACGGCCCGCTCAGCATGTCGTAGGCGGCCCGGGCGTCAGTCCACACAGTGTCGCCGCCGATTTCGGGGGCGTGCACCATTCGCAGGAGACAGAGGTCCGGCGGCTCGGCTTCATACGTCTCGTCGGTGTGCCAAAAGTCCGCAAGCGCGCGTTCGCTCCTCATCACAAGGAAGTCCGGGTCCTGCGCGTCTGAGTGGTAGCGGTGGTGCTGCACCGTGCCGAGTAGAAGTGCTAGTTGCAGGTGCTCGGCGCGCGAAAGCTCCTGCCCGCGAAAGACCACGACGGCGTAGAGGTCGAGCAGCTCGCGCAGCGTCCGCAGCGAGGGCCCGTCGAGCTGCCTCGGCAGAGTTCCGCTGACGGTGACGCCGAAGGTACCGGAAGAGAGCGGCTCTACCCGCCAGTCGACCACAACGCAACATACTGCTGGCGGCTTCCCCTAAGGCGCCGCTGGACGGCGCCGCCTCAACCTCGAGGAGGCCCGGCGACCCTGTGCAGCATTGTGAATTCGGGCACATCCGTGGTAGACCTGGGCAGCCCCGTCCGAACCGCAGGGAGAGCCCCCATGTCCGATATTGTCTCAGACGAGCGACGTGAAATCGTCCGCGCGATCCTTACCCAGGCGCAGGTCGAGATTGACCTCGCCCTGACGAGGCTCGACACCTACGACAAGCCGCATTTCCTCGAGATCGAACGTGCCGCGGGCGGATTGATCAACTTCTTCCCGGAAAATGATCGCAACAAGAGTTGCTACTGACTCCTCACTGGCCGCCTGTCGCGTCTGCCGGGCGTGCGGGCGGATCAGCGCCCGCCGGACCTCGATCGCCTCGCAACATGTAGGGAGGGTGTAGCGGTTGCTGGACCTGCTGGCCAGTAGTGCGGCCGAAGTCGGCCTTGGGCGGCTCGCGGCTTCAATAGCCAGAGACTTGCGGCTCGACTCTACCCACGACGAGCGGACGAGGTCGGCTGACCTTCGCGGAAGTGAGCACCAGGAACTGGTTCCCTGCCTGGCCGCAGCAGCGTTCGAGGCAGTCAGCACCCCGGGCGCGCTCGCCAGCAACATGCGCCTGCTCGATGAAGGCCGCGAAGTCGGCGCCCCAACATGGGTGGCGTCGCGCATCGACGGCGACCAGGTCATCCATACGCAGATTAGGGCCGGCGCAATCGAGCGGGCTTTGGCGGCGGGGCATATGCTGGTTGTCGACAGCGCTGACGACCGGCACCCGTGGCTCATGGCGCTACGCGAGGGACTGGAGTACGCGCTGCGGGCGCGTTCCTGGATCAACATTTACACCACTGCCGGATTTGGCAGCACGTTCGGCGAGCACCGCGACACGATGCCGACCCTCATCTTTCAGGTATTTGGAAGGCGTCGGTGGCTCGTGGCCGACGCGCCCGGCGGCTCGCCGCCCGTCAGGCAGGAGCTACGAACGCATGATCTCGTCCCCGGCGAGATCCTTTACGTGCCCGCTTTGACGACCCACGATGTCGTCGCGGTCGGGGAGCTGTCGGTCCACCTGACTATCGGATTCGACCGGTCCTGCGGGCTGTCCCAACAGCTTGACCAGCTCGGCCGGTGGGTGGGGCGCCCACTGCCGGCCCTAGACGACCAGGAACTGGCCCGCGGCCGGGCGATGCTGCCCGCGCGGCGCGCCGGCAGCTCGCTACCCTTCGCGGTCACACACAACCTCGCTCATGTCCGCAGCGTCCGCTGGGCCAGCCGGCTGCCACCCATCCTCGAAACCGACGAGATGGGAGCCTGTCGGGCGCTCAGCCTGGGAAAGGAACACGAGTTGCCCGGCTGGGCGGCACCGGCCCTGAAGCTCCTGGCGAGAGGCTCCGCGCATTCGATCGGGGACCTTATGGCAGAAGGCCGCCTGTCCGAGCCCCAGACGCGGGAGCTTCTGGTGATGCTGGTTGACCGGCAGCTGGTGATAGCGAGCTGCGGGGGGCCTCCGAATGCTTGACGGGTCCCCGGGTCAGGGCGGCTGCGATGCCGAGAATTTGAGCGTGTCGCTCGAGCCCTTCTATCGGCTGTCTCGGTACGTGGTGGCGACGACACGGGGTGACGACGAGCGAGGGGGCGTGCTCGTCTTCTCGACGCGGAGCTGTAGGACGTTCCTGCTTAGCGCCGAGTATTGGTCCTATCTGACAAGCGGCGACTGCACGCGTCTGCCACCCAACGTTGCGCAAAGCCTTGTTGAAGCCAGGGTGCTGGTCGAAGGTTCCGCGTCAGAGCTGGACGACGTCCTGCGGGAGAACGTCGAAGCCATAGCGGCGACCTCTACCCTTGAGCAAGTCATCCAGCCGACCGCGGCGTGCCAGCTCGGCTGTCACTACTGCGGGCAGCAGCATTCGCCGCACCGCATTACTCCCGACATGGAAGAGCAGATTGTCGCGAGGGTCCGGCGCCGGCTGGACGCCCGCCGGTACGACCGGCTGAACGTCGGCTGGTTCGGCGGCGAGCCTCTGCTGGGCTTAGCGAGCCTGCGCCGCCTGTCGCCGGCGCTACAGCGGCTTTCACGGGAAGCCGGCGCGGACTACTCAGCGCACATTGTCACCAATGGCCTCCTCCTGACGCCCGAGGTCGCGCGCGAGCTCGAGGGCGCACACCGCGTCGGCCACATCGAGGTAACGCTCGACGGCCCGCGCCGGGTGCACGACTCCCGACGCATGACGAAGGCGGGCAGAGGGTCCTACGACAGAATCTTGCGCAACCTGCGGGGGATTCTCGATGACGACCGCGTCGCCGCCGAGATCACGCTGCGATGCAACGTCGACTCTTCGAACGCCGCCGCCGTGCCCGAGCTCGTGCACGAGCTGGGCGAGCTCGGATTCGCCCGACGCTTCCGCCTCTACTTCTCACCGGTGTATGACTGGGGCAACAGCGCAGGCGATGCGTCGTTGAGCCCTGAGAGCTTCGCCGCCGAGGAACTCGGCTGGCTCGGCATGATGTACCACTACGGCTTCGACATCGCGCTGCGCCCAAAGCGCAAGAAGATCACCTGCATCGCGGTCCTGCCGCGCGCCCGGGTCATCGACGCGTTTGGCGACGAGTACAACTGCACCGAGGTGCCGTACGTCCCGCAGTACCGGCAGAGCCACCTGCTCCTCGCCGGAGGCGAGCCGACCGAGCAGGCCCCACCCCCCCGGTACCGTGACTGGAACGAGCGCATCGGCCGGGGGGACGTCCCCTGCACCGCGTGCCGGATGCTGCCGATGTGCGGCGGAGCCTGCCCGAAGGCTTGGAGTGAAGGGGCCGTACCCTGCCCGTCGTTCAAGCACAACCTTGGGTCACGGCTCGTCTTGTCGCTGCTGCCGGCCCGCGGCGGCGAATGACGCCGCGCCCTACGGGTTGGCGAGTGTGAGAGCACGCCGCCGTGCTGATGGCTTAAACGGATCAGCCGGCGGGACTCGCGACGGCGAGAGCTGTACTGCCGGGTCAGAAGATCGGCTCCGCGGGCGTGAGGTGGCGGTGACGAACCTGCCTCACCGCCGGTCGCGCTGCACGATGGCTCCCTCCTCGTCCGCGGCGCACAAGATGAGGCGTTCGAGGACGTGCGAGAGCCGACCGGGGTCCTCCGGCGGGACGCCTGCCGCAACGATGTCCATCGCAGTCGAATACAGAGGGCGGACTCGAAGGCCCGCCACCTGGGCTTTGGTCGTCGAGAAAAGCATGGTGCCCTGCGTCTCTGCAGACGTGCCGCGCCACAACGGAAGGTCGGTCCAGGGACGGGCGTGGTACGACAGAAGAAAATGTGGGTCGACCCAGCTAACAGCTGGGCTGGCTGCCGTGGCACGCGCGGTGGCCTCTAGCACGTCTTTCATCGAGAGCAGGCCGGGTGGCGACGTGGCGTTGTAGGTGCCGTATTCGCGTCGCTCCAGCTGGTCCAGCAGGAAAGCGGCGTGGTCCCGGGCGTCGATCAGCTGCACCGGCTCCATGGGCGGGGCCGGGACGAGGACTTCTCCTCCACGGCGGAACCGGCATAGCCAGTAATTGAAGCGGCCCGTCATGTCGTGCGGGCCCACGGCGAGCCCTAGCCGCGTTATCAAATGGCTGCGCGGGAAAGCCTCTCGCACGACCCTTTCGCACTCCGCCTTGCGGCGCCCATAGGACCACGCCTCTTCGCCGTCGTCCTGACCAACGGGCCATGCGGCGGGGTCGCTCTCGTCCACGCCCGAGCGGCTGTGATCGGGATAGGCGCTCAACGATGACACGAACGCATACGCCTCGACCTGGTGGCGCAGTGAACGAGAAGATGCCTCGACAGCGGATGGGTAGTACCCGCATGTGTCCACCACGGCGTCCCAAGTGCGGCCGGTTAGAGCCGCTAAGGACGCTCGGCGGTCGCCGTGAAGAGCCTCCACCTGGGCGCCGAACCGGTTTGGACTTCTTCCGCGCGAGAATGTGGTTACGTGGAAGCCGCGGCCCAGGGCCGTCTCCACGATGTGGCGTCCGACAAAGCCGTGTCCGCCGAGAATCAGTAGCCTCACGGCTTGTTGCCCCCTGACTCTGGAGTTAGGCATGCACGACTTCATCGACGTGGCCGCTGTTCAGCGGCTGTACGCGCGGGTGGGCGCGCCTCCGCCATTGTCACTCCTACTCCAGCATAGGTCGCTGATCCCCGTGCCGGCGTTCGTTGACGTTCTCGCGATGCAGCGGCCCGACGAGCCCGCGCTGATCCTGGGCGCGGGCTCGAGTCCCGAGGCGATCACGCGAGCAGAGCTCGCAGGCGCCGTCACGGCCGCGTCGCTCCGCCTGCACGAGGCGGGCGTCGTTCAGGGCGATTGGGTCGGCGTGGCCCTTCCAAACGGCGCCGATCACGTCGTCGCGACACTTGCGGTTTGGCGCGTCGGCGCGACGCCCGTGCCTCTTCCAGATGGCACACAAGGCGCGTCACTGCCCGGGGGCCGTGTCCGGCATGTCATCGCGGACTGCCGCGGCTGGAGGTCGCACCGCGGGGGGCGCTACGACCCAAGCACTCGCGACCAGTGGAGCTTCCGCGTCCCGGACCCCTACGCGGTCCTGAGCAGCGGAGGAAGTAGCGGCCGGCCTCGACTTATTCCGCAGCCGAGCGGGCTCTGGGGCCGTGCGCGGGTTTCTAAGCGCGACCAGCACCGGTACGGGCTGCGCCTGGGCCAGACGCAGCTGGTGACGCTGCCTCTGAGCCACGGCTTCGGATTCAGCTACGCGTATGCGAGGGGCCTCGCGTACGGCCATTGCCTCGTCTTCCCAGCGTCCCTGGAGCCCGATGTCGTCTTGCGTGCGATCGCCGAGGAGCGGGTCGAGTACATGGCGGTGGTCCCCGTGATGCTGGAGAGGCTGCGCCGGGCCGGCGGGTTCGAAAAATTCGACGCCGGGTCGCTTGAGACGTTGCTCCACGGAGGAGCGCGTTGTTCCGAGGTGACGCGCGCAGCGTGGTTCGCGAAGGTCGGGCCGAACCGGGTCGTCGAGGCGTACGGCGCGACCGACTTCGACATTCAGTGCATGATCTGGGGCGACGAATGGCTGCAGCGCGTCGGCAGCGTCGGCAGGCCTGAACAGGGCGGGATCGAGATCAGGACGCCGGACGGCGCGGCGGCCGCGCCCGGCGAGGAAGGCATGATCTGGGCGTCGCCTCGGGTAAACAGCTCGCCACATCAGCCCCTGCAGCCGACGGGGGACTTGGGCCTCCTTGATGGCGACGGTTTCCTGTATATCGTGGGCCGCGCCGACCGCGTCATCGACTGTGGCGGAGTGAATGTGTCGCCCGAGGTGGTCGAAACCAGGCTCATCGAACACGTCGCCGTGGCCGACGTAGTCGTGCTAGGTGCGTCAGATGCGCTCGGCAATTCTCGCTTGCACGCCCTAGTGCAGCCCGCGGCAGCCGTAACCGCCGACGAGCTCATGCTCTGGTGTCGGTCCGCTTTGCCACGCGAGTTTGTTCCCCGCCGGGTCACTTTTGTGGATCAGGTGCCCAGGAGCAAGGCCGGCAAGGTGAAGTACGGGGTCAACCTCCTGTAACGGGATAGAGACACTCCGACCTGTTGGGGGTTTAGGCCCTCTGGTTGCTTGGGACTCGACAGCCTGTCTAAGCAGTCACGCTCTTCCAGCCCGGGGTTCAGTGAAGGCTCGGAACTGACGCGGCGACGGTAGTCGCCGCGGGGTTGTGCCGGTGGAAGTCGTCCTCGCGCTCGGCCGGTGGGATGAGGACGATTCCGCCGTGTCGGCGTCGGAGGTTGAACCAGTCGATGTACTCGGCGACGGCGACGGCGATCTCAAGGTCGTCCTCGCCCTTCCATGGGCCGCGGTTGCGGTTTAGCTCGGTCTTGAACAGCGAGTTGAAGGCCTCCCCCGGGGCGTTGTCGTAGCTGTCTCCGGTGGAGCCGAAGGAGGCGAGGGCGCCGGCCTCACCATCGACGCGCCCCGAGCGACCGCCGAGCTCGACGACGGAGTCCCGGCGTAGTCAGTAGAGAGAGATTTCCCATCGCGCGACCTCTTGTCTCGCGAGTCGGCCCCTGACATTGTCTTCGCCAATCGGGGTCGCTGTCGGGGGCGTCGCCATGATCAGGATCAGACGGGAGTGAGCCGGCGCTTGCTGTAGAGGGTGAACCGGTCCGCTCAACTAATTTCCTGGGTGCAGGGTATGGCAGGCGCGCTGCGCATCTCAGCGCAACCTTGGCTTCCTATTCCGAGGTTGCGACTGCTAGGGCTGTTGCTGACAACAATCCAGCGTCATGAAAAGTCTGCGCGCTGGCTGACGTTGAGACGAGCGGAGGGGTCTTGGGTAATGGGGCGATTGGGGGCAGCCGCTGATGAAACCCAGGCTCGACGCCAAGTCGCGGACGGTCAGGAATAGGCTGGCTTGCCACTGCTGGCGCTGACGGTGCTCGGTGCGAGTGATCGCGGCGGGAACGATCCGCTGATGGAAATGGCCAGGCCAAGAAGCCCACCGAGATGCGAAGCTGCCGTGCGTGTCGGGGAGGGCTAATTGTCCTCGTCGGCTTAGGTGACAGAAAATCTCACGCCAGCTGGTACAACCACCGCTAGTTTCACTGCTCGCGGCGACGTTTCAGCCGCCGAGTTCCAGCAGCACACTACCTGCCTCGTGGCGGTCAAGTAGATGCGCGCCATTCTTTGTGACTCAGGAGCCACCTTGACCCCTGAGTATATGCATGACTTTTCATATGACTCTCGGGTCTGGTGACATACTTGGTGCCTGGTGACCTACTTGATTAGGGAGAGAAATCCATGACCGATCTTGCAAGCATCACCGCGGTATACCAATGGCCACAACCCGGGGACGGGCTCCCCCAGAGGAAGGCAGCAAAGGGGCTTGAAAAAGAGGGGGCGGGGGCGGCAACAATTCTTGCTCAGTCCGGCGAGTCCCCGGTAGTCGCTGGTTACGGCCGCGAGGGGCTCGTCGTAGTGACGGATCGGCGCACGATCGTCGTCAAGCGAGGCAAGGTGCGCACGGAGCGTCCTCATTCCTCGGTCACCGTCACAAAACTAGGGAAGCATCCAGGGATGGGGCCGGTGGTGACTCTCCACGGACAAGGCATGGACCTCCTCTGGCTCGACGCCATGTCAGCCGCGAACAACATTGCAGTGTCGATTGACCGTTACCTAAGCTAACTCAGCCCGAGCTGCCGGCGAAGAAGATGGTCTGCAGGCTCTCTTCGTTGTGCGCGAAACGACGTCCGCCGAGGGTCGACAGCACTTCCCGGCCGTCCTCATCCGTCCACGCGACGGCGTTCTCGAGTTGTGCACGGATGTGGCCGGCCAGCCCCGACTGTCGCAACACCGCTGCCTCGACGTGCGCGCCCATGATCGAGTAGTCGGCGATCAGTACCGACGTGCCCGCCTCGCGGTGAGTCGCGATGTGATACTTGCCCAGCGCCGATCTTCTGTTCTTCTGGTTCGCCCAGAGCAGGCAATCAGTCACGCCCGGGACGTCGATGGCAATACCGCCGTACACGCTCAACGTCCAATTCCATCCGGCCGAGCCGGTGGAGTCGATGAAGAAGAGCGTGAGAGCGTTCGGCGATGCGACGCCGAAGCCGTTGAAGGTGTCCACCGAATCCATCAGGGGAAAGGTCATGACAGCGCCGGGATATCGTTGTTCGAGCCAGCCGCGGGTGATGCCAGCAACATCCGCTGCCGCGGAGTTCACCGGGCACCCGAGGTCGCAGCGACATGGACGGACGCGCCTGCGGCGGCCCCTGCTCTCAGTCGCCTCGAATTCCTGTCCGTGCGCATCGGGGCACCCCATCCTGTCTGTGGACGTACGTCGAACAGGGATGACCCGTTCGGCGCGGCCCGCGGAGTCTCACGGCCCGCGAAGCCCTTCTTCTCTGCCTGCATGGTGGTGAGTTAGGGGTGTTGCTCGGTCGAGACGGATGCGGGCGTCTCAGCGCGTCGAAACCGCTGCCGCGGCGTCGATCTTCCGCAGTTCAGCGGCGACCGCCTGCATGTAGGGCCGGATGAAGCGGGCGTCCGACGTTGCCCCGAACAGGCCGCCGATCCCTGAGCGGCCGGATGAGGTCAGAGCCATCGAGCACACGGTGCGATCCCCCGTTGCGCCGTCGATCGAGAAGGAGACCCGAGACCCCACCGCGGTCTCTGCCTCCTGCGCTGCCGTTCGAGAAGCGATGCTGCCTACGGCGCCCAAGCCCTTCCGCCCCTGATAAGTGGCTGTAGCGGATCGAGCGCCGGTCGCCACGGCCCAGCGGGCCTTCGCGAACGTCCCGCCTTTGCCGCTGAATGCCGCCGCAAATGCGCGGATGCACTGCTCGGGTGTGGCTGCTACGTCATAGCGCCATGTCCTGCGGTGGTCGAACATGCCCACGTGTTTCCCCTGTCGACTCGGACTTACCAGCACCCTATCGGCCCCACTGACCCACCGTCCACCACTCGTGCATCCGGCCAAGCGGAGTGCAGAAGCGCCTTTCCGACGCTTCCGATTCGCGAATGTCAAGCCTCTTCGGCAGTTACTTCGTCGCTAATGTGGAGCGTGGTCTCAGGCGCATTCCAGCCGACATCATGGAGACGCATGACGGCGGAGTGTTGTCGTCTCGGCAGAGCTCGACGGCTGAGCCCGTCCTCTCGCGTCTCGAGGACGCAGGACGACTGCGCTGCCCGCCACTGTGGCCCGTCGGACGCAGGAGCGCCGGCTGGGAGCGGAGCGGTGAGCCGCAACGGCGGTCCGTCACGTCGGGACGGTCGAGGGCCGCGCACCAGGAACACTTCAGGCCGGGGGGACGGGCCGGATGCGCACGTGCACCGGCGGCTCGGCCTGGCCGTCGACCGTCACGGCGGCGGGCCGCTGGGACACCACCTCGACCTCACCGACGGCCTCCGCGGCCCGGCCGGTCCAGGAGAGCTCGACCGCATATCGGCCCGGAGCCGCGCGAAGGACCCGGACGGTCCAGCGGCCGTTCCCGGCCTCGCTGACGACGAGTGAGGTACCCGTCCGCGGGTCCTCGGTCTGCAGCACCGTCCTGATCGGTTCGCCGCGGTCGTCCTCCGGGGTCCCGGTCCCGCGGTAGGCGATCTGCTGGTTCTCCACCAGCAGCAGCCACTCCACCTCGAAGTCGAACTCGTCGTCGGTGAGCGGCTCAGGGACGACCGGGCGGGTCGGGCGGCGGCGGGTCCGGGCCCCGAGCCGGCGGGCTGCCGCCTGGATGTCGGCGGCGGACACCGACGGGTCGTGGCCGTGCTCCTCGATGGCCCGCTCGGTCTCGAGGAGGGCGCGCAGGGCGTGCAGGACGGCCTGCTCGTCCTCGGGGCTCAGTGGGCCGGTCATGACGGGTCCTCCTCTCGCCAGAAGGGGGTCAGCAGCTCGCGCAGCATCGCCTTGGCTGCCATAAGCCGGACGTCGGCCGCGTTGCGGGTGATGCCCAGGGCCTCCGCGGCTTCCTTGCGTTCCACTGCGTTGAAGTCTCCCTGCTCCACGTCGTACACCGTGCGCACGATCTCCTGCAGGGCAGGCGTCAGCTGGTTGATGGCGGCCGCGAGGGCCTGGCGGCTCTCGAACCGCAGGGCCTGGTCGGCCACCGGCAGGGCCCGGGCCGGCTCGCGCCGGGCCTGCTCGATGTCTATGGTGTCCAGGATCTTTTCGCGGACCTTGTACTTGCGCCACTGGTCGATGAACAGGTTGGTCATCACCGTGCGCGCGTAGGCCTTGGCCTGGTCCTTGTCGCGCGGGATCGCGCCGGGCCGCTCCAGCAACCGCAGCTCGACGTCGCTCGAGAGGTCCTCGGCGTCGTCCTTGTCGTGGGTCAGCCGCATCGCCAGCCCGAGGGTCGCGGCGGTGAACTCCAGGTGGGAGAGCGGCCCGATGACGGGCTCGTCCTCGTACTCCTCGTCGTCGCTCCGGTCGATCTGAGGTGCTTCCTCCACGCCGCCCCCGTCCGCTCGCGCGTGCCGCAGGAGTATGGCTGCCCGCGGCGGGCGGCGGAAGTCTCCCGCAGCCGGGCCGCCCCCACCCCCGTGAGGGGCGGCCCGGGGTCTGCGGGGAGCGGGGCGCTAGTCCGCCAGCCGGCGCACCGGTGGCGGCGGGGGCACCACCAGCCCGCTCGGCCGGGGCAGGCGCCGCACCTGCGGGCGCCGCGTCAGGTCCGGCGGGTCCGCCGGGCGCTCCTGCGCGATGCGGTCCCGCACGGCGGTGGTGCGGGCGACGTCCCGCCGGCGCTGATCGACGTCGCTCCGGCTGAGCCGGCGCATCAGGCCGGCGCCGTCCCCCGGCTCCCCGGCGGGCCCGGTGCCGACGACGGACTGCCCGTCGTCGGCGGTGACGAGTACCTGGTGCGGCCGCAGCGCGGCGAGCTCGCCGTCGGCCGGCGCGCCCAGCCGGCCGCGCAGGTGCGCGGCGTCCAGCGGCCCCACCCGGAACGACGCCACGGTCCCGACGTTGGTGAGGACGGCGGTGCGCAGGTCACCGGGGAGGACGGCGGGGCTCTGCGTGCCGAGCCGCAGCTGCAGGCCGAACTTGCGGCCCTCGGCGAGCAGCTCCGCGCACATGCCCGCCGGCATCCGGTGCGCCTCGTCCAGGACGACGTCGACCGGCTGCCGCGCGCCCCGCCGGGCGTGCCCCCACAGCCACCGCAGCAGCAGGAGGCTGAGCACGGTGGCCCCCTCGTCGCCGAGGGTGCTCGCGGGCAGCGCGGCCACCAGCGAGCGGCCGGCCTGCACCGCGGCCAGGTCGACCGTGCCGACCGGGTGATCGATGACGGCGCGGACGCCGGGGTGCTGCAGCAGCGGTTCCAGCTTGCTAATCAGCCACGTGCGGGCGTGGCCCTCGCGGTCGCGGTCCATCAGGCCGACGGCCTCCCAGGCGTCCCGCCGGACGTCGGCGGGGACCCGGGACAGGACGCCGTCCCGCCACCGGACGGCGGGGTCGTCGCGGTCGGTGTTGCGGGGCAGGGCCATCTGCAGCACCGACGGGAGCGGCCACGGGCCGGCCGGGTCGAGCACGAGCGGGAGCAGCAGCCCGCCCATCGCCCGCCGGAACACCGGGCCGAACCACTGCGCGTCCGCCCCCGGCCAGGCCGCCTGGACGGCGGCGAGCAGCTCGGTGACCCAGGCGCGGGGGTCCACGCCCTCCGGCGGGGCCATGACGTTCCACCGGGGCGGGTCGTCGGGGTCGCCGAAGTCCAGGACCTGCACGGGCACGCCGAGCCGGGAGGCGTCCAGCGTCACCTGGGCGGCCAGGTCGCCGTGCGGGTCGAGGACGACGGCCGTGCCCCCCGCAGCCAGGCGGTGCTCGACCACCGCGCGCAGCAGCGTGGTCTTGCCCAGCCCGCTGCCGCCGAAGACCGCGGTGTGCGGCGGCGCGGTGCGGGTGAGCCGGTCCAGCAGCTCGCCGGCCGGCACGGACGCGCGGGCGTCCCACCCGCCCGGGACCAGCGAGACCGCGGCCAGGCAGCGGCCCACCACCGGCACGGTCAGGGGCAGGGTGCCCTCGCCGGGGCGGAGCGGGCCGAACGCGTAGCGGGCGGTGTCGTCGCCGAGGCCGGCGGCCAGCGTGCCGCCGACGGCGTGCAGGGTCGGCGCGTCGGAGGAGAGCACCACCCGCCCCCGCGGCTGCCCGGACGCGCTGCCGGCGCCCGGGGTGACCAGGGTCAGGGTGAGCCGGGTGCGGGCCGTGGCCCGGGTCGTGCCGTGCCAGAACGCGGGCAGCAGGTCCGGGCCGGGAGCGGGCGAGGCGGCATCGACCGGCGCCTCGGCGAGGGCCGCGGAGAACGGCAGCGGCCGGCCCGCGTCGGCGTCGGGGGCGGCCGCCCAGGTGGCCCACGGCGTGGTCACGGCGAGGACCGCGCCGGCGGCCTCCAGGGCCTGCTCGGCCAGGGCGTCGTCCAGGCTGCGGACGGTCAGGTGCGCCTCCGCCGGCGCGGCGCCGCCGACCTCGACGGCGAAGGTCCACCGGGCGGGGACGGGCAGGTCGAGCAGCGCCGCGGCCGCCGCCGCCGTGGCGCGCAGCAGCGGTGCGGCCGGCTCGGCCACGGCGACCAGGCGCAGCGACCGGGCGGTCACCGCCGGCCGGCCCGGGGGGCGACGACGCCGCGGACGGCCCCGAACAGCCAGGTGACCAGCCCGGTGAGCACCACGACGGCGAGGGCCGTCCCCGGCCCGTGGTCGTCGGCGAGAGCCGCGAACTGGGCGGCCAGCCCGAGAAGGGCCATGACGAGCAGCGCCGCACCGGGGGCGACGACGACGCCGACCACGGCGGCCACCAGCAGGGGGGCGAGGACGCCGGCCGGCACCGGGAACCAGCCCTTCCCGGCCACGTCGAGCAGGCCCCAGGTGCAGGCGGTCAGCGCGAGCCAGGTGGCGGCCAGCGGCCCGGTGGGCGACCGGAAGGTCGCGTCGGCCCGGCGCGGCGAGAAGGGGGTGAGGCGGCCGCGGGCGAGGAATCCGAACAGGCCGAGCAGCAGGAGGAGGGGCAGCACCAGGGCGAGGACGTCGTTCACGAGCGACTCCGGGGGTGGGGAGGGGGCGGGGGGGGGGGGGGGGGGGGGGGGGGGGGGGGGCGGGGGGCCGCGCCCGGCGCCCCCCCCCCCCCCGGGCCGGGGGTGGGCGGTCGAGGGGCGTTAGCAGTCCGCGGGGCCGCTGAGGGAGATCCGCACCGAGCGGTTGGCCTGGCGGGCGGCCGGGTCGTCGGCGTCGGGCACGTACTCGGGGAAGTCGCTGCCGACGCCGACGGAGGTGAGCTGGCCGCCGGTGACGCCGGGGGTGGCGGCGATCAGCTGCACCACGGCGGCGGCCCGGCGGCCGGCCAGCTCGCGCTGCCCGGCCGGGTCGCCGACGTCCGCGGTGGTGCCGACGACCTCGGCCCGGCGGGCCGGATCGGCGGCCAGCCACCGGCCGATGCCGGCGAGGGCCTGGGCGGCCGCCGCCGGGTCGGCGAGTTCGGTGGACTCGGCGAGGAAGCGGACCGCGCTGGTGCCGTCGAAGACCAGCGGCGCCGCGGTGCACGGCGGCTCGGGGTCGGGATAGGTGTCGACCGGCACGGTGCCGGTGGTGAACGGCGTGTCCGGCCCGTCGCCCTGCTGGGGCAGCGGCACGGCCTCCGCGGCGTCCGCGCCGCCGCGCCGCAGCACCTCGAGCCACACCTCGCTCACCCGGCGGCGCTGGGCGTCGGGCAGCGGCTCCTGCGGAGCCGCGGTGTAGCCGGCGCCCACCAGAACCCAGTCGGTGCCGGTGGTGTCGGGCAGGTTGCCGGTGGCGGTCAGGTGGTCGGCCACGTCGACCGGCTCGGCGAGCGCCCACGCCGGGTCGGTCATGTCGACGAGGCCGGTGTCGGGCAGCAGCGAGTCGTAGACGAGCACCGTGGTGTGCGCCGCGGGGCTCGCGGCGGCGAGGTCGCTGACGATGCCGAGGGCGGCGGCGACGTCGGAGCCGTCGCTGTCGGCGGTCGCCCCGGCGATCGCCGACAGCACCGCGTCGGTGCCCGCCTCCAGGTCGCGCTCGTGGCGGTCGGGATCGCTGTCGTCGACGGGGACGACCAGGTTGCGCAGCAGGGCCTGCGGGGTGCCGTCGATGGCCACGACGCTGATCGGCGCGCCGTCCCGGACGGCTCGGCCGACCAGGCAGGCGACGTCGGGATCGGCGGCGAGGGCGGCCGCCGGGGCGTTCTGGTGGACGCCGTAGGCGAGCGTCAGGCCGCCGGTGAGCGCCCGGCTGCAGGCCGGCTCGGGCTGGTCGCCGGAGCAGCCGGTGAGGGTGAGGGCGAGGGTGCCGGCCAGGGCGACACCGGCAGCGGTTCGGGAGCAGGTCATGTCGGACTCCGGGGGGAGGAGGGACGCGGACGGGTGCTGCGAGAGGTGGTGCTGCCAGGGGAGACGCGGGGGGGGGGGGGGGCGCTGGGGGGGGGGGGGGGGGGGGGGGCGGGGGGGGGGGGGGGGGGGGG